>JAQUHM010000395.1 GCA_028683595.1 Geobacteraceae bacterium
GAGGATCGTTTATACCAACTCATCCTTCCCTTGTCAATACCTTTGTTTAGCTTTTTTTGACGAGAATTTTTTCGACTAGCCAGCCAATCGAGTCATTGACAGCAGAAATTCCATATGCGAATCATAATTATACTACTAATTTTTATTTGGGGGGAGAATTTATACAATGAATGATCTTCAAGAAAAATATACCTGGGAAACCAACTTACTTTATCCATCCCCTAAATCAGCCAGACTTGATGAAGATTTCTCGATAGCATTGGAACAAATCCAACGTTTTCGGAACAACTATTTTGGGAAAGTATCTTTACTTGATGGAGCACAACTTTCCAAGGCAATCACTGAGCTTGAGGCTATCTACAACCACAACATCAAGCCAGAGTCATATACGTATCTTATCTTTGCAGCAGACAGTAACGACGTCCTGAACCAAAAATTATCTCAGAGAGGAATCGAACTGGCGAACAAAGCTGAGCAGGAACTCTTATTTTTTGAACTTGAGATTAACGAACTCAACGATGAGATTTTCCAGTCGCTTGTCCAGAGCGAGCAACTCCAGCAATACAAACACTATTTACAAGGACTGCGCAAATTCAAACCTCACTTGCTGAGTGAACGGGAAGAACGCCTTTTGAAGCAAAAGAGGTTAACCGGCATTGAAGCCTTCACACGATTTTTTGATGAGCTGACCTCATCATTCAGCTTTCGTATGGAAATTGATGGTGCGGAAAAAGAAGTAACCGGAGAAGAATTACTAGGACTACTTCATCATGGTGATGCAGCAGTACGTGAGAAGGCTTTTACCGTATTTCTTACTCGTTTCCAGGAAGAGTCAATTACTTATAGCACTATTATCAACACCGTTGCCCTTGACCATCAACAAGAACGGTTGCTCCGCAACTATAACTTTCCAATGGAGCCCACCCATCTGGCCAACGAACTGACAAATGATTCCGTTACCAGTCTTATGAAGACAACTGAAATGAATTATCCACTTGCGCGTGAATATTTTCTGCTTAAGGCGCGCATTTTGGGAATCCCAAGACTAAAAAATACCGACATCTACGCTCCAATTGGCAAGACAGATAAGCAATATACATTTTCTCAGGCACGTGAAATGGTTTTGGAGTCCTATTCTAGATTCAATCCTAACTACCGCGAGATCATTGAAGGCTTCTTTACGAATAAAAGAATCGACGCATTCCCTCGCCAAGGCAAGAGCGGCGGTGCTTTTTGTATGGGTATATCACCCTTACTTCCGCCCTATGTGCTCATGAATTTTACCGGGAACTTGCGGGACGTAGCCACGCTTGCTCATGAACTCGGACATGGTCTCCATTATGTGCTGGCCCAAAACAAAAGCATGCTGAATTACCATCCGCCTCTTCCACTCGCAGAGACCGCTTCAGTTTTTGGAGAAATGCTGTTGAACCGCTTCCTCTTGGAAAGGGAACCCGACCCTGCTGCCAAAATTTCTCTTCTTTGCGCACAAATAGAGGATATTATCGCCACAACCTTTCGTCAGAATGTCCTCACACGATTTGAGGAAAGGATTCACAACGGTAGAGAGCAGGGATTGCTCTCGTCGGCCGAGATCTGCGATATCTGGTGGCAGGAAAACGCAAAGCTGTACGGAGATACGGTTGATATGATTGAACCTTACCGGTGGGGATGGAGCTATATTTCGCACTTTATCCATTCACGCTTTTATTGCTATTCGTACACCTTCGCTGAATTACTCGTTCTGGCTCTCTTTCAGAAATATCTAAACTCTGAAAAAACTTTCGTTCCGATATTTACCGAAATTCTTGAAAGCGCTGGGTCTCTGTCACCTGCTGAGACTGTTGGCAGCGCAGGAATAAACCTTGAGGATTGCGAATTTTGGCAGGAAGGTTACGATCTACTTAGGGGAATGATTACTGAACTGCAACACCTTCTATAGCGGGAAAGGAGTAAAGTATCCGAGCATATAGTATCAGGTCCTGGCGAGACAGACCTGAACGGCTACCAGACCAGCCCTACCGGGTATTTCTTTCATGACAAGGCCACAAGCAGGAGGAGAATCGATCAATGCCTCTTCAGCTACTTGGGAAAGGGAAATAAACCGAGCGTTAACCTTTTGAAGCCGCTGCAAAAAATCTTTGAACACATCAGCCATGCATCCACCCTCAAGCTCCGCATGGATAGTATGAACATTTAGACCAGGCTTGATAAGGGATAGGTAATGATCGTTGACGGAACCCGGGGAAATGCCGTCTGCTCCCAGAAGCTCATCCATCGTTGGAAGAGTTGTTGGTATCTGTAACGTTGAGTAGAGCTTTCCTTCCACAACAGGATAAAAAGGCGAGTCCCCCCGAGAGTCGCTGCAGTAACGCAGAGCCATTGAATCCTGCGCCTTTAGTGATGCGGGCGAAACTGTCCATCCGGGAGCAGCCGTCGTTTCAGCCCGGCAGCCGAATATTTCATGAAATTTATGACCGGCCTTGTCGAATTCCCCCTGCACTTTGTCTAATGACATTTTGGGCAAGGTATCATGCCAATAAACATGATCCCAACAGTGAATGCCTACTTCATGTCCTTTAGCAAAGGCGCTCTGAAGAATTAAAGGGAAACTCCCAGCAATCTGGGGGGCGGGAAGAATCGTGCCATAAAGAAGTGTCTTGATACCATACATTGATGGAGCTTTTGTACGGATCATCTTTTTAAGGAAGCCCTTCCGTGTAAAGATACGACGGATAGCCTTTCCCGAATTGTCGGGGCCCATGGAAAAATAAAATGTTGCCTTGATTCCATACGAATCAAGTATTTCCAGAAGACGAGGCACTCCATTGCGAGTACCGGAATAGGTGTCGACATCTACTTTAATGGCAATACTCGGGATTTTCATACCGAGCCAAACTTCTCGATTTTTTCACCCTCATCTATCAGGTAGAAATCCAGTGTACTCTTCAGAGCTTCATCAATACCCGTCACCGGCTTCCAGCCGAGTATTTCGGTGGCTCTTTTGATGGAAGGAACCCGGGTTTCGATATCCTGATATCCGCTTCCATAGAAATCTTCAGAAGTAACTCCCACAATCTGACACTTGTTGGCCCGGTCCGAGTATTGAGGGTACTCTTTGACCATATCCCGCAGCTTGTGAGCAAGTTCTTTTACCGAGAGGTCATTTTCCGGGTTACCAATATTAAAGATCCCACCATCAGCGCAACCGTCTTTGTTCTCAATTATCTTCATCAGACAATCGATCCCATCCTCAAGATACGTAAAAGATCGCCGCTGGTTGCCTCCGTCAACAAGGTTTATCGGTTCTCCCAGAATGATATTATAGAGAAACTGGGTTAGTACTCGTGAACTTCCTTCCTTGGCGGTGTCAATGCTGTCCAGGCGAGGGCCGATCCAGTTGAAGGGGCGGAAGAGAGTATAGCGCAAACCTTCATGCA
>JAQUHM010000396.1 GCA_028683595.1 Geobacteraceae bacterium
CCCGGGAGCAATCTGCAGGAAAACATCCGCATCTGCGGACAGATCAATCACCCGTGGATCTGCAACGATAATCTTTGCGCCATTCTGTTTTGCCTGACGGATTCTCGCTGCGATAACCGGATGCCCTACAGTTGTATTGGAACCTGTAATGAAAACTACATCGGAATTTACAACTTCAGCAATGCTGTTGGTCATTGCGCCACTGCCAAGCGTAGTTGCCAGACCGGCAACTGTCGAGGAGTGTCAAAGTCGGGCGCAGTGATCGATATTATTAGTACCGAATCCCGCGCGTACCATTTTCTGGAACAGGTAGTTTTCTTCGTTGGTTACCCTGGCCGAAGTCAGGCCTGCCAAGGCTTCGCTGCCGAATTCAGCTTTGGTTTTCTGTATTTTATCGACGATGAGGTCGTAAGCCTCATCCCAGGTCGCCTCGACAAGATCGCCATCCTTCCTGATGAGAGGCTTTTTCAGGCGGTCAGGATGATTGATGAAGTTATAGCCGAATCTGCCCTTGACGCACAGCAGACCGTTGTTTGCGTGGCCGTCAGCCGGCTCGACACCAACAACTTTTCCACCCTTGACAAGGAGATCCATGGAGCAGCCGACCCCGCAGTAGGAGCAGGTAGTCCTGGTTTTCGAAACTTCCCACGTGCGGTATTTTTCCCGTGTTTTCGGCAGGAGAGCTCCTGTCGGACAAACAGAAACGCAGTTGCCACAGGAAACGCAGACTGATTCGTTGATCGAATCATCAAAAGGAGGAGTAGGATGAGCCTTGAATCCCCTGCCAGCGAAATCGATAGCTTCCGTGCACTGAAAGTTGGCACATGCGTTAACGCAGCGTCGGCAATTAATGCACTTGTTCATATCACGCACATAAAATTCGTTCGTTTCGTCCTGAGGGAAACTACTCATTATGCCGCGGTATCTGGTCTCTTTGACATCATTTTCGTAACACAGATCCTGCAGAGTGCATTTCCCCGCCTTCGCGCAGGTCAAACATTCCTGCTCATGGTCGGAAAGAAGTAACTCAAGCATCAGTTTCCGGGCATTCACAACCCTGTCAGTGTCCGTTTTAACATCCATACCATCTACCACAGGGGTCGAGCATGCAGCAGCAAGATTTTTACGTCCGGCCACCTCAACCATGCAGATCCTGCAGGAGGAGTTTGCTCCAGACATTTTGCTGTGCAACTCGAGATAGCACAGTGTCGGAACGTACACTCCTGCTTCCTTGGCAGCATCAATAAGCATGGACCCTTTGGGTACCTCTACCGATTTGCCGTCAATACATACCTTTACCATTCCATTTTTCCTTTCCCATTTTCGTGGTTGACCACAACAACTTAGCCCAGGATATAACAATAAAAAGTCTACGCACTGAAACTGCACTGCCTACTAAGCAATCAGCATGCTCCCTTGATAAATAATGTCTTTACCACATGCTGTCACAAAGCTGATGATCAATCCTAGTATCATTTAATTAAACAGCAATATATCGTCTACTGTATTGAATAAAGAATATCAATATTCCATATATTATTATCATGGAACAAAAGAGGGAGGCCCGCAGCCAATCACACCAACGGGCCTCCAAACACATATACATGTCTATGCTGCCCGTATAAGTACATCAATTACAAATAAAAAACAAACGGTTTTTTAAACAAGCAACTATTTATATAGTTAACTTTAAAAGCACCACATCAATAGCAGACAAAAGTAATTTGCACATAATTACAAATGGTTACATCAATACTAGCAAGTCATAAATATATATTATGTTGCTTGTATCACAACATATCGACTCAGCTTTATACTGTTAAAACAATATAGAAGTAGCTGAATTAATTACATTGTTTTGCACATATGATAGTATCAAGCTAAAACTTTCGTCTGAGAGATTGTGTCCATCCCATACTTCATAACAAGGAAACATATTGACCGTTACACTGTTCATACTATGTTGCTTTCAGTTATACAGAGCTGAATACAAGTCCGGAACTGATTGCCCCGTGTGGTGCCCAAATCACTTCAACGGAAGACATGCCGCACTTTGGAGTACTGCTGATCAGGCTGAAACAAAATGATCTGCCGTCCAGGATGGCACGTTGAAACGGGAATAATGCAAAGTTAGGAGCGCTTCCCCCAATAGCTTCCCTTATCAGGGAAAGCGCTCCTTCAGCTGCTACTTCAGTTTTTCCATTATTTCATCGAGGCCCAATGCTTCTGTCCAGGAAACCTCAACGAACTCGTCGTCCTTCTTCATCATCGGCTTAAGCGGTTCGTCATTGTAGCGAAGCTCAAGACCAAGCCTGCCTTTCAGACACAAAGGTCTTCCTTCACCAGGAGCTTTGGCAGCAACCCCAATGACCTTTCCATCCTTGCGAACCAGATCAAACAGGCAGCCTGCGTCACACCAGGTGCAGGTTAACTGCTCCTTGTCCAACTCCCAGACCCTGGCCTTGCCGGTGAGGGAATTATACCCAAGCGCACCAACCGGACAGACCGAAACACAACGGGAGCAGGAAACACAGGCCGACGCAGCAAGACTGGAATCCATTGCCGTCGAAACCTTGGTCTTGAAACCGCGATAGGCAAAGCTGATGACGCCGCGGTCTTCAACATCCTGACAGGTTCTGACACATTTCCCGCACAAGATACATTTATTCATATCCCGGCTGATATATGGGTTTGAATCGTCAAAATCGTATTCTTTCTTAGCTCCGCCAAAATTGGAGGACTTCACTTCATAGCGGAAAGCATAGTCCTGAAGACGGCAGTCGCCACTTTTTTCGCAGGTCATACAGTCTACAGGGTGATTCGCCAGCATCAGTTCAAGAATCGTTTTTCTGGCTTCCATAACTGCAGGGGAATCGGTTTCAACAACCATTCCCGGTGCTGCAGCGGTAACGCACGAAGCAGGAAGGTTACGTGCGCCCTTGATTTCCACCACGCAGATACGGCAGCCACCGTAGCCCGGATACGCCGGGTCGTGGCAAAAAGTCGGTATAAAGAAACCGGCTCCCAATGCTGCATCCAGTACCGTAGTGCCGGCTGGAACCGTGACCTCTTGGCCATTAATAGTGAGAGTGACAGTAGACAATGGTAATACCTCCTTCTAGTCCCAAAAGACGTAATCTTCTCTATGTGAATAGCTATAATCGGTTACTCGTATCAAGACGAGTCGTGTAGCGAAAATCAGCTACCCCTACGCCTTGATGATGGCGTTGAATTTACACGTGGGCACGCAGGCGCCGCACTTGATGCAGGCTTTACCGTCGATGACATGGGCCTGCTTCTTCTCGCCTTTGATTGCACCAACCGGACAGGCCTTGATACAGAGCCCGCAGCCGATACACTTGTCCTTCACGACGCAGAAGGTCAGAAGTTCAGGACATACGCCGGCCGGACAACGCTTGTCGACAATGTGCGC
>JAQUHM010000397.1 GCA_028683595.1 Geobacteraceae bacterium
CACCGAGAACCTCAGCCACGATCTCGGCCAGCTTATCCAGATCAACCCCTTGTTGGCAATAGCGCACTCGTCTTTCCATTTCCTCGTCGGCCGACTCAAGTATCCGGTCAACAAAGTCACTGTCTCCGAGTATCCGTTCGTCGCTTTTCAGTAAGATTCCAGACGACCGTGCAGACATGACCGCACTCCAGCTGCCGGCGCTTCGAAAGAGGCCACCTCCGATCAAATCGTTACGTTTCCCCTGCGCGACACCGTCAGCAATAAAAGCCTCATAGGCATTACGTGATGCTTTCATGCGTTTTCCGAATCGTGTAAGAACCTGTTCAGTCGCAATCCAGGGGTCGCTTTTTCTGGCGAGAATTCGGCTGTGTCCGCAATATCGGTAACCCCTCAGTTCTTCCAGTGAAGAAACAACTCCAGCTCGAAGTGGATTTAGATGAATGTATCGTACCAATTCGAGAAGGTACGGTTCCTCCTGACAGAGAATCGACTTGTATCGGTTCTGGAAGAGGTGTCCCTGTCTACCATGACGACGATTGAACTTTGTTGCATATCCGGTCAGCAATTTACGCATGACGGTAGCGACTGGAACGCTGCCCGTCTGAAGCAGTAGGTGAAAGTGATTGGGGATCAGAGCCCATGCGTAGCATCTTGTCGACGTCTGGGCGAGGACGTTTTCCAGCCTGGAGACGAAATCATCCCTATCCAGATCATCAGAGAAGATTTCCTTGCGCTCGATGCCACGACAAATAATGTGATGGAGCGCGCCCTCTCCATCAATGCGAGCCTGACGGGGCATTAGTTTTCACCCTCCTACAGAAGTAACTTATATATTTATGGGCGTCCCCTTTGCCCCTGAAGCGTTCTCCGCATCTAGGGCATCGAAATAATATCAAATGTATCCAAGCCCCAGCAAATGCGGCCACCCATGTCACTCAGAATATGTAAAAAGGAGTTTCTGACTTGAAAAGTTTCATCAAAGGATAGCTGAAAATTAAAATTCCAGGAATACATCCAATGAAAAGAGCAATAAAGATTCGGTTGCTTTTCCGAAAGTCAATCCTTTGGTTTTTATAATCATTGGTTTCTGTCATTTTATTGCCCAACTCGTTATTCTGCAGACAACATTTGCCATCTACAGATAGATGCAATAATCTACAGGTAGTCGCCGACATCTACCCATATATTCTTTTCTGGCATCTACCGATAGATACCTTTCACGTTTGAAAAGCGTTCAAATCCGACAATTTGCCAATCCATTTCACCAACATTTAAAACCGCAAGCACTCAACGTACCTCACCGGCTCACCGGCTTTTCATACCCCAGCCAAGAACCCACGTTCAGTGCCTTCCACAACTTCACTCAACAAAGTGACCTGCTATCATTAACACGCAACAAATTAAACCTTCATTATTTTCAAGTCAAGAAATTAGAACACAACAAAAAAACAGATCACCACCTCAAACCACAAAAAAAAGTAGTTGACATATATTCGGATTTCTATATATTCAAAACATAGCATTTACCTGAACGCGCAAGAGACTCCAGGACAACCAGATCCTGCACAACGTTACCCATTCATACAGTTGGAGGAAAACATGGCAAAATATCTAATCGTGGGCGGCGTGGCCGCCGGCATGTCCGCAGCAACGAGGCTCAAACGACTTGACGAAACAGCAGAAATCATCGTGTTCGAGAGGGGCGACCACGTCTCCTATGCAAACTGCGGCCTCCCCTACTACATCGGTGACACGATCAGCGAGCGGGGGAAGCTGATAGTACAGAGCCCCGAAGGCTTCAAGGAACTGTTCAACATCGACGTGCGCACCGGCAACGAGGTAATAGCAATCCGTCCCAACGAAAAGCACATCAGGGTCAAAGAACTGGCCACAGACCGTGAATACGATGAATCTTACGACAAGCTTCTCCTGACGCCCGGTGGATCGCCGGTGAAACCGTCCATTCCCGGTTTCGAGCATCCGGCGATCCACACCCTTTGGACCATTCCGGATTCAGACAAGATTCGCGCCCTGGTGGATGACGGCAAGGTGAAAAACGCCCTGGTGGTGGGTGCCGGTTTCATCGGCCTGGAAATGGCGGAAAACCTTCATGCGCGGGGCATTAACGTTACGGTTGTGGAGATGGCTAACCAGGCCATGAATGTCGTGGACTTCGAGATCGCAGCCATGGTACACCGCGAAGTGAGCATGCAGAAGGTGGGACTCCTGTTGGAAGACGGTGTTGCGGCATTCGACCAGGGAACAGACGACAGCGTAATCGCAAGGCTTACCAGCGGCAAGTCCGTTGAGGCAGATCTGGTCCTGCTTTCCATCGGCGTAAAACCGAACACCGGCTTTATCGCAGACTCCGGGATCGAGCTTGGCCCACGTGGACATATCATTGTCGATGCTCAGCTCAGGACCAGCGAAGAGCACATCTATGCCGCCGGTGACGTCATCGAGGTGCTGCATCCCCTGACAAACCAGAAAACAGCAATACCGCTGGCAGGACCGGCCAACAAGCAGGGGCGGATCGTTGCGGGCAATATGCTCGGCAAAAAGCCCCGCACCTACAACGGCACCATGGGTACCGCTATCGCCAAGGTATTCGACCTTACCGTAGGAATGACCGGCCTCTCGGAAAAACTCTGCAAGGCCAAAAATATCCCCTACGATACGCTGATCATTCACCCCAACGACAGCGCCGGATACTACCCGGGCGCCATGAAGATGTGCCTCAAACTGGTCTTTTCACCCGAAACCCGCAGGGTGCTGGGTGCCCAGGCAACCGGTTACAACGGCGTTGACAAGCGCATCGATGTCATTGCCACGGCCATCATGGGCAGCATGACCGTCGATGATCTGGCTGAGATAGAACACGCCTATGCGCCGCCCTACTCTTCGGCCAAGGACCCGGTCAACATGGCCGGATTCGTGGCCCAGAACATCCTCGACAGACTGGTCAGGACCGCCACCTGGGAGGAGGTCGACACCTCCGACAGTTCGGAACAGTTTCTTCTCGACGTGCGTACCCCGGCGGAATTTTCCACGGGCAGCATGCCGGGAGCAATCAACATCCCGCAGGCAAACCTCCGCGAACGGCTCGGAGAGATCCCTCGCGACAAGAAGGTTATCGTCTTCTGCCGGGTCGGACTCATCGCCTATAACGCTTCGCGGGTACTGGAAGCAAACGGGTTCAGCAACCACTACAACCTGTCAGGCGGCTTTGAGACCTGGCATGTAGCAACGGCACCGCTGGTTTTGGTCAGCAACTCGGCACCTACACACAAAACCGATATGGGGAAAGTCATCGATATGCAGACAGCAAAAGAAAAGTTTTCAAAAATAGTTGAAGTGAATGCCTGCGGCCTGCAGTGCCCCGGTCCGGTGATGCGGCTCAAACAGGAGATGGACTGCCTCGAAGAGGGTG
>JAQUHM010000398.1 GCA_028683595.1 Geobacteraceae bacterium
TATGACGCGGGCGATTATCTCGATGCAGATCGACGGATTCGCAGTTCTGACGAAATACACAGTCGTCTGGCAACCAGGGAATTTCGTTGGCTTGAGCCGCGCCAGATACGGGCTGCTCTCACTGGTCAAGGAGACAGCAAAGGGGTCAATCTTGGGCTTGTACCGATCCGGCAGGCTGACCACTACGAGCGCTTTCGCGCGGTTTTTGGCAATCTGCTGCGCTTGGCCCATCTCCGCCAGGACGAACTCAAGCAGTTCTTACTTGAAATTCATCGGTCTGATTTTCGTCAACGAGGGGGCATTGACTTTGAGGCCGGCTATTCAAGCCAGTACCGGAAGGTGTGCGAGGAAGCCGAGTCCCTAAGAGATCTCCGGGTAATCGTTGACGATGTACGGAGAACACTCGACCTGGCTGCTTGTCGAGATGGCTTACGACGATTGCTCCCGGGATTGTGGCAGGAAGTCCGCGCCACGTTCGACAAAACCGAGGCTGAATTACACGAGCAAACCCGGACGATCCAAGTATCTATTGCCCAGCTCAACGAAGTGGAAAGTCGTCGTAACGAGGAAGAGAAGAAATGCCGCCATGAACAGCAAGGTGTGTTCAAGGAGCTTGGCAAGATCGAAGGAGAACTCGAACGTCACGAAAAGGACAGTGAGCGATTCCGGAATTTCCTAGTCGATTTCGAAATAAGCCGAAAAGCCGATCTGGAACGGCGGATGAATGAGTTGGGGGCGTCACTGGGCCAGGCAGAGGACGTCTCGGTGGATCAGGTGCGCAATCGGGTCTCAAAGATGGAAAAAGAGCTGGCGCGACTGCAACTTCGACTCGAACAATTTACCCGCAATGTTGCCGGTCACCTGCTCCCGTTGTTGCCTGATGGCGCCATGGAGAACATTTTTCGGCTCATCAATCCTGAAATTCTTGGTCTCATCCATGGCGATGATGGGCTAAGTATTAAAGATGAACAACTTCTGGCCAAAGTACTCACTCAATTTACCAGTCGGATGCAGCACGGAGTCTATGAGGATGAACTCGTCCGAATAGTACTTGAGGCCTTGAAATCGCCCGATCTGGCCGCCTATCGGGATGCCAACGCCTTGGATCAGCAGATTGTTGAACATCAAGAGGCCCTTAGTAGAGAAAGGCGGATTCTTGCGGCGGCTGAAAATGCGGCCCACATCAGGCGTCAGAAAGAGCAACTCCACAAGGAGTGGGAGCAGATTTGTCATCTCCTGAACGCCTATCAAGAATTCCAACAACGATTACCCATCATCCGACAACGGATGCAGGAGAAGAAGGACTGTGAAAAACGAACGGCTCAACTGGCAGCACAGCTGGATGAGTTGGCCGCCAGAAAGTTGAAACTGGTCGAGGAAGGGCGGCAGTTCGATCAGCAGCTGCGTGAATTGGTCTCACGGCGAGAAAAGCTCTTGCGAAAGATCCAGGCGCTTCCTGCTCTCGACCCCTCCTGGCCTGTGGAACCATCCATTGTTGAGACGAAAGGCCTGGATCCCCTGATGGAACTCTACGAGCGCAAATATGGAGAGCGGGCCGAAGTTGCTCGCCGATTTGTAGAGGAACTTCGGCGCATCGAGCAACACACCTACGGAAAATATGTCGGCGAAGATGAGCCCACGACGCTTGCCAACCTGCAAGCCGAGGTGGAGGCTCTGGGAGAAAGAGAAAAGGCTGTACAGGAATTGTGGAAGAGTCTGGCTGCCGGGATGCAAAGCGCCTTCAAGGGGTTGAATCAAGATCTGGAAACCCTGAAAACACGTATCCAGGAACTCAACCGCCGGCTTGGTGCTGTTTCCATTTCCAATCTGGCCCGATTACGATTGGAATTGCGGGAACACCCCGAATGGACCGAGCGGATAAAAACCTTGGTCGAGGTGGAAGCCATGCCGCTTTTCTTCGACCGCAACCTTGTCAGCGAGGCACAAAATCAGCTGGGCGAGTTGCTCAAACAACATCGGCGGGTCGAACTGAGCGACCTTTTCGACCTGCATTTCGAAGTCACCAGTTCGGATGGACAAACCCGGCGCTACCCACACCTTGATGCCATTGAATCTAACGGCACCACCATCACCATCAAGGTTTTGATCAACCTGTTGCTGCTCAAAGGGCTGCTTCGAGATAAGGAAGTCTCGATTCCGTTCTATCTCGATGAGGCCTCCAGTCTTGATCGGGAAAACCTGGCCTCCATTGTCCAAGAAGCTCGGAAAATGGGCTTTGTTGCGGTTCTGGCCAGTCCGGAGGCGATGGAGGCGGCGGATTCCCTCTATTTCCTCCGGGAAACAGATGGTCGCATTATGCTGGCTCCTGACACCTCGTTGTTGCGGATCGAGCGGAGGGAGTTGCATGGCGGTTGATCATCTGGCTGAAAAATTATGGCAACTCCTGGAGCAAGGACGTCTTCCTTCCAGTCGATTTGCTGAACGTGACCGCACCCGCCTGCGGAGTCTTTTTGAAACGGGAGTTTTGCAAGAGGAGCGAAGCGGCGCTGGCAAAAAAGTGGTGGTGCATGACAGGGAAGCCGTTGAGCGGTTTTTTGATCAATGCTTTCCCTCTGGTGTCGATGGGTGTCCTGAAAAACTCTTGCCGCGAAGCCGGGCTATTGCTGAGCTGCGAGATTCTAAGAAAACGAGAGAGACCATTCCACCGATTGCCCTTCTACGAGGCTTCGATGGTTGTGAGCTGTTCGTCGATGGGGAGACCGTCCCGGTCGTGGCGTGGACCAGCACGGCTGGAGTGGCGGCCATACGAATTGATGACCGGCAATGGCGGTATGGTGGCACCTTGGCGATTGTCGAAAATCTCGAATTTTTCTGGAATATGGAAAAGCTCAAAACCGGAGCACAGCTCGCGCTCTATGCTCAGGGAAGGTTGAGTGGAAGGATTTTGAACTGGCTTGCCTCACCTGGGATGCTCCAAGCAAGCATCCTGCACTGCGGTGATTATGATCCGGTTGGGCTTGACGAATATCTCCGAATAAAAACTGTTTGTCCAGGGCGTACAAAATTTTATCTTCCAAATAATCTGGAAATATTAATGAGCCGTTATGGAAAGGGGGAGTTGCTGCAAAGCAGTGTCGCCGTTTTGGACCGGCTGAGAAAAACAGAAGACCAAGAAATTCGCCCAATAGTCAAATTGTTAGATCAGTATGGTGTTGGCTTAGAACAAGAGCTGTTGTTAACTGTATGTTTTGACATTGAATAGAGAAACGCATTTTTACTTAGCCCCTCCCTTCCGGAGGCTGACTCGTTTGGATAGTTATTCCATTTTCATTTCAAAAGTGAAACGATCCTGTTCGTCATTTCGACGAGCATAGCGAGGAGAAATCTCGCAACATCCCGATATCTCTCCCTTTGGTCGAGATGACACATCTTCGTCGACGAGGTTTTGCTCTGTGCATCATGCT
>JAQUHM010000399.1 GCA_028683595.1 Geobacteraceae bacterium
TGGCCATTCCGATTGTTCTCTGTTCCAGCAAGACCCGAAAGGAAATCGAACACTACCGCAGCAAACTCGGAAACTCCCATCCTTTTGTCTCTGAAAATGGCGGGGGAATTTTTATTCCGGATGGATATTTCCCTGACGAAACCACTATCGAGGAGTTTTCGCCAACATCAGCAAACGGCTATCGGGTAATCAGGCTCGGTACTCCCTACCACGAGCTACGGAAGGTTATCGCTGAACTTAGGGCGGAAGGTTTTCCCATCACCGGTTTCGGCGATCTGTCGGTGGATGAGCTGGTGAAACAGACTGGACTCCCACGGGAGGAAGCGCTGCTGTGCAAAGAGCGGGATTTCGACGAACCATTCCTTTTTAATGGCAACGAAGGAGAAAAGGTAGCCCTTTTCCATTCAATCAGACGCAAGGGACTTTCCACAACGCAAGGTGTCTTCTTTCACCTCCTTGGTGAGAACGATAAGGGCAAAGCCGTAAATATTCTCTCCGAAATCTTCCGGGCACAGTACGGTTTCATCACCACCGTTGCACTCGGCGATAGTCCCAATGACCTGCCGATGCTCAAAAGCGTCGATTTCCCGGTGGCCGTGCAGAGACCGGACGGTCGTCATCACCCGTCCCTTTCCCTGCCAAATCTGTATAAAGCCGAGGGAGCAGGTCCGCACGGATGGAACAACGCCATATTCGAGATCCTGACGCGCCTCAGCGAAACAACCTGACATTTTTCAGACTGCCCTGAAAATGTGGCAATTGCAATCCAGGTAATACGGAAAGAATGTATCCTTTTACGGGCAAATCCGTGTATATCTGTGGCAGACAACCGTTCTTCAGCAATGCATCATCGAATTCCGTACCATAGTGGCTGATAGGTTACTTCTAACGGCAGATCGAGGCATTCCCAGCAAATGAAACCAGTGCACCAAAGACATATCAGCTATTGTATGCTCCTCATCGTTCTGATCGGAATATCGCTCCTGCTCCTTCCCCGGCCCGCGTCTGCAGCAGACCCCGTGGAAATAATCATTATCGGAGTGGAGGACGAAATCCGGGAAAACGTGCAGGCCGCACTTGCTCTTCCGCCGGGGTTGGTAAGGGACGGCGTGGTGAACCTGCCATGGCTCGAGCTATTTCGGGAAGACGTTCCGCAAAATGTCCGTGAAGCGTTGGAACCCTTTGGTTATTACGATGCAAAGGTGGACACAATCCTGCAGAACCCGGCCGAAAATGAATACCGACTCCTGGTGGAAGTTTCCCCGGGCACACCTGTCAGGGTCACCGATGTCAGTGTGAGGGTGATTGGCTCCGGGGCCAGTGAAGTGGCCCTGCAAAGAATCGCGAATTCCTTTCGCCTCCGTAAAGGCGACATCCTCCTCCATAGCAGCTACGAAAAGGGAAAAGGGCGACTTCAGTCAAAAGCCCGGGAACTGGGCTACCTGGACGCCACATTCCCGGTTCATGAGATAGAGGTTTCCCGGGCAGAAGCCAGCGCACGCATTACCCTCGAAATGGACACCGGCCCCCAGTACCGCTTCGGAGAGACATTATTTACCGGCGCCCCACAGTACCCACAACGATTTCTGCACCGTTACGTGGATTACCAGAGCGGTGAAATATTCTCTGAAAAGAAACTCGGGCAGACCCAGATCAACCTCGCTTCATCGGACCGGTTCAAGGGGGTCCTCCTCACCCCTGAGAGGGAAGAGGCCCATGACTCCATCATGCCGGTCCTTGCACAGCTGACTCCCTTGCCACGCATACGCCTCCGTCCAGGAATCGGCTACGGCACCGATACAGGAGTACGAGGAACAGTACGCTATAAGGATGTGAATCTGTTTCATCTGGGCCATGAGCTGAATGCCGAGATCAATATTTCCCAGCGACTCCAGGGGATCGCGGCCGGCTATCTTGCCCCGTCATACCGGGATGTAAAATCATCCTTGGGACTCCAGGTAAATTTTCAGCGGGAGGATACCAATACCTATACGAACCGCCTGGTTTCCCTGGAGGGAACCTGGAACCGAACGATCCAGCGCGATCAGCTTTTAACCCTCTATGTAAAACCCCAGTGGGAGGCTTATACCGTTGGTGACCAGAAATCCACATCGATCCTGGTGGTCCCCGGCATCCGCTTCTCCCAACGGAATTTCGATGACCTCATCAGGCCCAGGAAAGGCTTCAGCTACACGGTGGAAGGACGTGGGACCCACCAGTATCTCGGCTCATCCACCGGACTCTTCCAATTGATTACCGAAGGGAATGCCGTAATTCCGCTGCCTTGGCGTTTTTCTCTCATCAGCAGGGTAATGGCAGGGATAACCTTTCAGAATGAACCGCTGAAAGATTTGCCTGCCTCACTCCGCTTTTTTGCCGGCGGCGATCGTAGCGTACGCGGCTATGCCTACCAATCCCTTGGCCCCAAGGATGCAACCGGCAAAGTCATTGGCGGCAAAAATCTCCTGACAACAAGCGTTGAGCTGGATCGATATTTTTTCAGGAACTGGGCACTGGCAGGATTTTTTGACGCGGGAAATGCCTTTGACTCGCCGAGCCACCTGCGTCTTTACAAGGGCGCGGGACTCGGTATTCGCTATTTCACTCCCATCGGGGCACTGAAGCTTGACCTGGCCAGGCAGATTGCGGTGGACAACCCCGCCTACCGCGTGCATTTCTCCGTGGGGTTCGAGCTATGAAAAAGATCGCCTTCCGTCTCAGTGCACTTCTCGGCATCATCCTGCTGATGGCTATCGTTGCTGCGGGATGGCTTCTCGGCTCGACCGAAGGAGCACGATTCATTCTTGATACAGCTGCAAAAAACGCAGGGGCGCGTCTCAACTTGGGGAAGTTGGATGGTCGACTGCTGGACGAGCTTCACCTCGAGAAGGCAACTATTGCAACGCCCCTCCTTTCCGTCAAGATCGAATTCCTCCGCGTACAGTGGAATCCCGGCATGCTCCTTACCGGGAATATCGCCTTACAAAGCCTCGACCTGCAGGGAGTGGTTATCCAGGACAATCGGCCGAAGAAAGAAGAACCTCTCGATCTCTCCTGGCCAACGCTGTCCGGCACGGTAATCCACGTGAACGGCTGGATCTCGCACCTCGCCTTGTACAACCTTTCCTACCGACGAAATGCCTCGGAACCGGTGATTGTTTCCGAAATGACCGGACGAGTCGATTGGCACAGCGGCCAAGCCGCACTCACCAGGATGTTTCTCCGAACCCCGACCGGCACAGTCACAGGAGATGCAGGAATCAGTTTCCGAAAACCTCTCCTGAACATTTTTGCAACCGTCACTCCGAAGGAGCCGGTTGCCGGGTTCTCCCGCTTGCTCGTCCAGGCTGAACTCGCCCCGGGAAAAGGAGCTGATCAGGCATCCGGCCGGATCCGGGCTGTAGCGGCATCAATAA
>JAQUHM010000400.1 GCA_028683595.1 Geobacteraceae bacterium
GTCCGGGTAGAGAAGCTTGCTTCCTACAGCGGCAATTTCCGGGTTATTGTCCAGGATATGGAGCAGTGGCTCGAGCCATCCCGGTTGCGGCTCCGTGTCATTGTTGAGAAACAGCACAAGGTCTGCCTGCGCGGTATCTGCTCCTTGGTTGCAGGCCCTGGCGAATCCCTGATTCACCTGGTTACTGATTGTTTGGACGGAGGAAGAGATTTCCTTCAGAAACTTATCTGTTCTGTCGCTTGAGGCATTATCTACGATGACGATTTCGTAAAGATGAGGGGGTGTGTTTGCTTGCAGGGCACGTAGGCATTCTTTGGTGAATTCCAGCTTATTGTAGACCGGAATAACGATGGATATTCGTGGTTGTCGTATCTGATTGTTATCGATGATTTGACTAGGAACAGGCATTGGGGTGTGGTTGTACGGCACCGGAGTATCAGCCTCCTCTAGCTGCTCGTCAAAAAAAAATTGTTGTTGCCCTGTATCTGGCTTAAAAGCTCCTTGGCGTCCTCGTTCCAAGGCTCCAGTTCGGTTACTTTTTGAACGAATGTTGAGGCTTCGTTCGTACGTCCAATCGCTGTAGCAATGCGGGCAAGTCCCGTCAGGGTTTCCACATCGTTCGGGTTTGTCCGGAGAATCTCCGTAAGAAGATATATAGCGTCATCGGTTTTTCCCAATTCTGCGAAATAGAGCCCGGCAAGATTTTTCCTGAAGGTCGCGTTGGCAGGATCTTCTTTTACTGCCAGTTCATGGTGATACTGCGATTTCGGCAGGATTCCTAGTCGCTGGTAGAGGACTCCCAGGTCATTATGGGCAACTGCATGGGTTGGTTGACTCTGGATGAGTTTTTCCAGTTCGCGGACTGCGCCCCGTTCGTCTCCTTGATTCAGTAAGGTCTGGGCGTTGGCATACAGGTCAACGGGGAGATCCTGTTTCTCGATGTTCGAAATGGTTTTCCGGAGATCGGCAAGGACTGCATCGAGATCAGTTGGAGAGATCTGTGCGGTTGCAGTGACAGGGGCGACTGTCTTTGTTCCGGAATCTGATGCCGGTGGTGAATCAAGTTTTGCAAGCAAGGTGCGTACATCGTGGTTCCACGGCTCCAGGTCCACGAGACGCGTAAAAAAGGTGCGCGCTTCAGAGTTGCGATCGAGTTGTGTACTGATTATGCCCAGCGCAGTTAAAACCTCGGTATCGTTCGGGCTCTTCGCAAGAATATCCGTATAGATCAAGATCGCATCGTCAACCCATCCCATCTCGACGAAATAGAAACTGGCCAGGTTTTTCCTGAAGGTGCTGGTCGGGTTTATTCTGACAGCCTTTTCATAGTGTCCAAGCGTCAGCAGCTTGTTTCCTGCCCGATAGTACATGACTGCAAGGTCATTGTGGGCCTGTGCGAAGTCGGGAAATTGTCTGATGAAATCCTTGAGTCGGGAAATTGACTCTTCCAGAGAGATTGTTTGAAGAGTCTGTTCCAGTTGAAGATACGCTTTTTGTGCGGATTCTCCGCTTGCTAAAGGATTCATGGGCTTTTCCTTTGTGGGTGTTTCTGAGAATTCACCCTTTGTAAAGCAACGAGTGTGCCTGATTGGCGATAGTATAGGAATTATCTAGGGTGCTCTCATTTCCTGTCGAAGATTTTTTGCCTTGTCATCCCAGAACTTGCCTCTGGTCAGGTTTCCAATCTGGCGCGACATTGCAGCTACTATCTCGATCAATTCCGGATCGCCGGGTTCCTGGGAAAGGATCACCTCGCAATGGCGAACGGCTTTTTCAGTTTCTCCGATCTGCAACAAAGTTTCCGCGATGCTGCGATGAACGGGACAGCAGACGGGATCAGCCGTTAGTGCGCGACTGAAGTATGCGAGAGCGCTAACAGGATCATCACTGATGTGTTGTAGGCCAAGAGTATGATAATAGGCCGCGAGGATTTGGCTGCTGGTGGCGCCGGTCATGTGAAGTTGTCCGAGAAGCTCGTGTTCCTCTGGATCGTTAACGCTTTTCGGGGTGTCAAGCAAGGCTTCCAGTTTATCCCGAAGAAATCCGTGAATCCTGTTTTTCATGTCGAACAGGTATGACTTGCGCCGGGCAACAACCATTGGTTTGCTAGCTGTAAGAGAGGCGCTCTTCTCATATACTTTTTCCAGGGTGGCGAGCATGGAGGGAAGGGTGCCGCTGGTCATGCCGGATGGATCGGTGTTCCTGTGGGTAAACTCGGCAGTAACCTTCGGGATATGGACAAATGGAAACTCCTGCGACATCCTGATCCAAAGATCCCAGTCTTCATGGCGGGGCAATGTTTCGTCGAAAAGCCCGATCTGATCCAGGCATTTTCTTTCATGCATTACGCAGAGAACCGGAATGTAGTTTTCCACCAATAGCCGATCGGCGTCGAATTCCTCACAGTACGGGATGTCTCTTTTGACTGTGGTGAATGTTTCGCCTTTTTGTTCCTGTAGTGCGCGAAGGGCGTCGGAGTAGGCGACCAGAGAATCAGAGTTTTCCAGAAAGTCCGTAAGTGTTTGCAGATGGTCTGGATAGTAGATGTCGTCATCATCCAGATAGGCGAGATATTTGCCTCGGGCGGCACGGATCCCCGAATTGCGGGCCGCGGCAAGGCCCTCGTTTGTCTCTTTATTGATGTAGTGGATAGTTCCCTTGCTGTCGAAGTGCTCCACCAGGCGGGAAACATCGATCCCGGCATCATTGACAACAATAATTTCAAAGTCACGGAAGGTTTGATCCTGAATGCTTCTCAACGCTTTTGCCAACAGTTCCGGTCGGTTGTGGGTAGGTACGATGACTGAGACGAAGGGTGTCACCGGTGCACGATTCAGCGAATAAAGAGAGGGGTCGCGGCCGATTGAAACCATAGATGCCGAGACGTCGTCGGGAATCTCGAAACAGAACGCAGTCGAGCCGGTCTGAATAAGTTGGCTCCATGCAGGCATTACTACGTCCCACGTGAAGCAAGATTGCCAGTGTCTTTGTCCTGCTTCACCAAGGGCGATTCTGATGTTCCTGTGTGTTAGAAGTAATTTCAAGGTTGCCGGAAATTCCTGAAGAGGTGTTATTAAGCCTCCTGCGAAATCGCGTATTGACCCGCATTCCGGTGTTGCCAACCAGGGGATACCATGACTCATTGCTTCCAGAATTGTGACAGGTGAGACTTCACCGTGGGATGCCAAGAGAAAAATATCAGCTGCATCCATGGCGGAGGCCACGTCTTCCCGGGAAAGGCCGGGAATGAGGATGACACGGGAATCGAGTGACGCCTCCTGCCGCACCAGCTTCACGTACTCCATATTATCGGAAGGGTGTCCTATCATGGCGAGCCGCCAGTCACCGGGCATATTGCGAAGAGTCCTGAGCAGGCCATCATGATTTTTTACCGGCCATAAATTTGCCACA
>JAQUHM010000401.1 GCA_028683595.1 Geobacteraceae bacterium
ACTGAATACGCTCTGCCGTATTTCGGTAAAGGAAGCGGAGAACAACGATACCGTTATTCCCGGCCGCGCCCTGATAGCACCTGGTAACCGGCATATGCTCCTGAAGAGGAGCGGTGCACGCTATTTTGTTGAAATCAAAGATGGACCGCTGGTTAGCAGGCATCGTCCGTCCGTGGACGTATTGTTTCGATCTGCGGCTCGCTATGCGGGAAAAAACGCTGTCGGTGTGATTATGACGGGAATGGGAGACGACGGGGCAAAGGGAATGCTGGAAATGAAAGAAGCAGGAGCAGCTACAATTGCCCAGGATGAAGCAACCTGCGTGGTTTTCGGCATGCCGAAGGAAGCAATCAAGCTGGGTGCGATTGACAGAATTCTGCCCCTTGATGACATAACTCCGGCCGTAATCAAGGCAATGCAGTAGGAATGGTTTGCCGCCCTTTCAGTCCATCAGACTGCCAATGAGAAAAGATCAAAAACTTCATGTGATAATCTTTTGAAATCAATAGCAGTCAGGATTTTTTCTGCTGCCAGGAATTCTACAAGCATCCAACCATGGCATCGGTTCAGTGCAGTACAAGAGTACTCTAGACGAGGGAGCGGCTTACATATGGAAATTCGTTGAATTCCTCAGCGACCTCCATGACTCCTATGAGCTCTTTCAGAGTCCGCGTATCATTGGGAAGCTGATAAAACCGGTGGTAATCACCTGGAGAGGAATTGGGAGATGTTAGGAGAATATATTCATCATTGCCATGGGTGACGGAATCAAAACCTGTCATAAAAACAGCAAGCTGCATCTGTTTCTCCATGGCAGGGATAACCAGGTTCAGGTACGGGGACGTTGTATCGTACATTAGGCCTCCAATGTTTTTACTTACTGTTTCACACCACAAGATACACGGAATTCCGCAAGGAAAATATATTCCCTGATTCCGTAACGTCTTCATACCAATTGTTTCTATTCTTATCGTCATTTCACTGAAAAAATCAAGAAAAACATCCAGGACCTTACACGGAAAAGAAATCCTTTCATTCACAGAGTGACGAAAAGGCGTTTGAAGTCACAGGAGCGAATCCGTCAACCGGGCGGTATTCTGCAGCACCCGTTCAGTGAGAGTGCGACGGCTCCAAACCTCGGAAGAAAGGCATTCGCTCTTCGCAAAGTAAGCTTCCTGAAGAGCCTGCACACGAGCAACAATTTCCTGATCATAGACCAGTATATTGATCTCTTCGTTCAGGGCAAAAGAACGGATGTCCATGTTGGTCGATCCGATGAGGGCAATACAACCGTCAATGGTCAGATGCTTGGCATGGAGGAACCGGGGCTCATATAGGTATATATTCACTCCTGCTTCCAGAAGATTATCGTAATAGGCACGCTGTGCGAACTGCGTAACGAGTTGATTGGCGTGTTTGGACACCACTAGATGAACCGCAACACCGCGCAGCGTTGCGGATCGAAGCGCCTGAAGAAAAGGTTCGTCGGGGACAAAATACGGAGTCGTAATTACAACGCGTTCCCGCGCGCCATAGATCATTGCAACAATGAGTTCCTGCCCGTTCTGTCGTCGGTATCCGGGGCCACTCGGCACTACCTGCACCAGGGAAGAACCGGTATCAAAAACTTCACGGGAAATCTCATCCCGATCCGGCTCACGATCGGTCTCGAAATAATAGTCGGCAAAATACACTGCCTGCAGATGACGGACCACAGGGCCGGTCAATCGTACCATCAACTCTTCATTCGGATGTCCCGGTACGAACTCTGGATCCGTTATGTTTTGTGACCCGGTGTAGGCAATGCGACCATCGATAATAGCAATCTTCCGATGGTTGCGGAGATCAAAGCGGGCTGCTCTGCTTCTGAAAATACCTACCGGAAGGGTTGCATGCACTTCAACACCTTTGGCACGAAGTACATGAGCTAACCCCCTCAGGACCTGCTTCGAGCCAACCGCATCTATCAGAAGGGTACATGATACCCCCCTATCCACTGCAGTAACAAGGGCGTCGGCAACACGCCGACCCGTCACATCATCCTGGAATATATAGAAAAGCAGTCGGACATGTCTCTTTGCCAAGGAAATATCATCGACAATGCGGTCAATAACGTCATCGTACACGGGAAGCAGTTCAAGGGCGTTACCGGAAACAGCCTCAAAATCTCCAAGCTGGCGGGCAAGAATAACGATTGGTGACAGATGATCAGGAAGAGTGTCGATTGTTACGACTTTTGTCCCGAAAAGTTCCTGGGCTCTCCGAATGGTACGGGATGCCCGTTCCTGCATTTCAATCCGTCGCCTGGGAAGGTAGATCCGACCGAACAGGGCGTACAGAATCACTCCTGGCAAGGGGAGAAGAAAGATCAGGAGCAGCCAGGTTCTTGCCGAAGCAGCAGTCCTCCTCTGAGGCACATAGACCAGCATGATAAAACGGGTAACCCATTCACTGATGAGGTACAACAGTGACCAATTGACATCAGGCATAGCGAGCCATCCTTACCTTCGGAAACTGAACATCACAGGAAACCATCACTTTTTCACGTGCTTATGATTGAAAATATGCTCAGTGCAATAACAGTACTGCCCATCGCAATCTGGACAGTAGCGGAAGTCCATTTCCGGATGGGTCTTGTCGGTAATTCCGCAAACCGTGCAGCAGTGAAAGGGTTGATCATTTCTGTTTACCGCACCGGCAACCCTTTTCTTCACCTGCCTCTTGCCATGCCTGATATTGAGCCTGATGTCGCGGGCAAAAAAAACGAGAAAATTGCCCACCGAGGCAAGTACCATCATGCGGGTCGCCCACCCTCCCACCAGAAAAAGATATCCATATCCAAGCCAGGTGATAAGAGCCAACCACTTGACCCGTACAGGAAGTACAAAAAACAACAGTAGTTGAAAATCCGGGAAGAGAAAGGCAAAGGCCAGGAAAACCGAGCCGCCTATAAAAGCATTGCTGACCGGATATGCCGGCGTAACAAAAGAGGCCGCAACCATAAGGCAAAAACCGAGCACCAGGAAAAGATTATATCGAAATGCACCCCACAACTCTTCCAGCGCAGATCCCATGAGGTAAAACAGGTACCAGGAAAAGAATGCAAAAAACGGATTCTGGAGCGGCGGATCAAAGGGAAAGGTT
Source organism: Geobacteraceae bacterium (assembly GCA_028683595.1). GTDB lineage: Bacteria > Desulfobacterota > Desulfuromonadia > Geobacterales > Geobacteraceae > RPRC01. Next base: position 3,145 of record JAQUHM010000401.1, read on the forward strand.
GCCAGTCGCCACCATTCTCCCTGAAAAAGCCTGTCCGCGGAAAACCAGATCTGGCTTCGATCCAGTTTTCCCATCAAGATAAGAACAAAGAAGAGAGTTTGAGCGGCAATCAGGTAGACGGTACTATTGGTAATGGCATATCGGCCAAATTTTCTGTCTAGCCTGTCAATCAGTTTCATTTCCCTCAATTCCTCCTGGTATCCGCTCAGAACATACTGAAAGAGGCAT
>JAQUHM010000068.1 GCA_028683595.1 Geobacteraceae bacterium
GAGCCATATCGCCGGTTCCTGTTGCGATATCGAGTATCCGGCCTCCCTGGAGGCTTTTGATTCTCCTGGCTGCAGACCGCCGCCAGCGCCTGTCTATTCCCAAACTGAGAAGCTTGTTAAGTAAATCATACCGGGGGGCAATTTTTGCAAACATATCCCGGACCTGATCGCTTTTTGAAGGTTTCATCAATATGCCAGTTTTCCTCTCGATGTATTTTTGCAGGATACCCATTTTTCAATAGCCTGCAAAGCTAAAACAGGGGACATAATAGCATACGGAAAAAGAAAAAGTACTCCGTTAGTTTTCCGAGAGCCGTGATTTCCAATCGTGTATCGCTACTTCGAATTGGTTATTTGGTGACCATTTCAGATAATCCGCTCCATAAAGCATGTGAAATCAAGTTGAAAACGATAGTTAGTTTCCATCCTGAAACTCCGGTTGGAAACTAGTTGCTTTTCCTTGAGTCGAGGTTTTTCCGTGTATTCATTGCTCCGATGGCAGGATGTTGCCGATATTATCATCATGAGTTTTCTTGTGTATCAGCTCTATAGCTGGTTTAAGCACACGAAGGCCTTCCAGGTCGTTATTGGGCTGAGCTCACTTGGTGTTGTGTATCTGGTCACAAAAAATCTCGGGTTTTTTATGACCAGCTGGATACTTCAGGAACTAGGCACGGCTATATTCGTGCTGATCATCGTTATATTCCAGACGGAAATACGTCAAGCCCTCTACAGGATCAGTCCCTTGCGCGGTTTTTTTGGTCGCCAGGATTCCAGCCCCACCTTTGATTTCTCAGAACTTTGTGCTGCGATATTTTCCCTTGCCGCTTCCAGAACCGGCGCTATTCTCGTTTTTCAGAGAACCGAGCCCATAGATGAATACATTACTAATGGCGTTTCCTTAGACAGTTCCGTAAATGGTCATCTTCTCGGGTGCATTTTTAAAGACGGTTCTCCATTGCACGACGGCGCGCTGATCATCCGGAACGGCAGGATTGTTACTGCCTCCTGTCACCTGCCACTTTCAACCAGCAGTGCAATTCCCCAGCACTTCGGGACCCGGCACAGGGCAGGGCTCGGACTTGCCGAGCGTTCCGATGCCGCCGTGGTTATTGTTTCTGAAGAAAGGGGAGAGGTTTCCCTGGCACTTTCACAGACCCTTGAGAAAATCGATACGGCCGAGGGGCTTTCTGCCCGTCTTGAAAGCCTTCTTCAGCTCCCGACTCGTGAAGAAGTGCGTACAACCATGATGAAGAGGATCTTCGGAAATCTCTGGCCGAAGCTCGTAACCGTTGTGCTGGTATTTATTTGCTGGTTGATTATCACGGCCAGGCAGGGAGAGATCATCACCGTGACGGCACCGGTTCAGTTTCGCAACTCGCCGGAGACTCTCTTCCTGAGGAGTGCCTCCGCTGAAGAGGTGGAACTGCAGCTCAAAATCTTTTCGAGCTTGATCCAGCTTCCGAAAGAGGGTGAGCTTGCCGCTGAAATAGACCTTTCGAAAGCCCGCGTTGGCGTCAATAAAATCCTTTTCAGAAAAGAGGATTTTACCCTGCCTTCAGGGGTGGTGATAACCCGAATCAACCCTTCTTCGATTCGCGTTATAATGGAGAAAAAAGTTCGAAAGATTGTGCGTGTAAGTCCACGATTGACCGGTACGTTACCTGCAGGACTTCACCTCAAGTCAGTTACTGTCGTACCCTCCGAGGTCATGTTGGAGGGGCCCGATTCGGTCATGGCACGTATTGAGTCAGTCCGGACAGAGGAAATTCGGCTTCCTGATCTTGACAGAAACTCGACAGTGTCAAGGAAGCTGGAGGTGCCTGCTCATCTCAAGGCCATATCGCACGATGCTGTTGTCGTAAAGATACATCTTGGTAAATAGCCTATTTTTAAGAAACATTTCTAAAATCTGCCAGAACGGTTGTGAGTACATTCGGTTCTTTCGTCAGCTTTTTGCATAGCCACGTTACAGGAATGTTTCATTTAAGGTTGACACGTGGCCCTCTTTCGAGGTATAAAGCCAAAAATTTATAATCATGTTTTATGTCTTAGAACAAGGAAAGGAGGGCGCATGAAAAGTGGTACCCTTTTGATCATTTTGGCCATGTTTCTGATTACCTTCCCCTCACTTGCTGATGCTGGCAAAACCCATATAATCAAGAAAAACGATTCGCTCTATTCCCTTTCCAAGAAATATCATGTGTCTGTCCAGGCTTTGAAATCAGCAAACAACCTCGTCAACAGCCATCTTAAGCTAGGAGACAAACTGGTTGTTCCGCCCCGTTCCTCATCTTCAGCCGAAAGTCGTTCCACTTCCAGAAAAACCACGGTATCAGTTTATAAAGTCCGTAAAGGTGACACTCTGTACAGAATTGCCAAAAAAGCCGGGCTTTCTGTGGATGAATTGAAGCGGATTAACGGTATCTCCGGCAAACACATCAAGCCGGGAAAGTTGCTCTCTTTCCGGGAGAGTGCTCCTGTTGAAGAAGTAGCAAAGAAGCCGGCCAGAAGCTTTACTGTGAGGAATGCCGATCTGTTTTCAAGTGAAGAATATGAGAGAACTCTTGCGGAACTGACAGACTCAGATCAGGAAAAGACCGTTGATCTCAATAAGGATCTGGAACTGACGACAAATGCATCAAAGCGCCTCAAGAAAAGCGCTTTCAGTTTTCTCGGTACCCGCTATCGTTTCGGAGGCACTACTCGCAGTGGTCTTGACTGCTCCAGCTTTGTTCAGCACGTTTTTCGGGATCTCGATATACAACTTCCGAGAACGGCACGTGAACAGTTTCACACTGGTGAGCCGGTAACATCCTATGACCTGCAGAAAGGTGATCTCGTTTTCTTCCGAACCTATGCCTCATTTCCATCCCATGTTGGAATCTACCTCGGTGATAACAAGATGATTCACGCCTCTTCACGCGATCACAAGGTTGTCATTTCCTCTATGAACACTCCGTATTTTCGATCAAGATTCATCGGCGCCAAGAGATACCCTTCGCTGAATCCTGATACAGTGAGCCTGGAAGACCTTTTCGCAGGAACCGAGATAGCCGAGGAAAACGATGACGACGTAGTTGCAAATGATACAATGGGTTTGCAGGTGAGCAACTGATACTATAGTTTAGGTGGTGGATAGTGCATGAAGAATGAGGCCGGCGTCGTTATATGACAGCCGGCTTTGTTATTTCTGAGTGGAGCAGATCATTGATAGGGTATTTTATGTTTCTGTTTTTGCAGTAGATTTCTTCAATGGTAGGAGACAGGGCAATAAAGGCTTCAAGTACTTTCGGGTCAAAATGTTCAGGTTTCGTGCGGCCGTCTCCCTCAGTGATAATCTTCACAACCAAATTATGTTCCTCTGCGTCTTTGTAAGGACGCTTGCTTCGCAATGCGTCATACTGATCAACCAGCATGACGATCCTTCCTTCCATGGGAATTTCTTCCCCTTTCAGACCTCTTGGGTATCCGCTGCCATCCCATCGTTCATGATGGTTCAGAGCGATTGATGCGGCCATATGCAGTACGGGATAGGTTGATCCTGAAAGCATTTTCTCTCCGATCCTCGTATGGGCCTTCATGATTTCAAATTCTTCCTTGGTAAGACTTCCGGGTTTCAGGAGGATATTATCGGGAATTCCGATCTTCCCGATATCATGCATAGGGCTGGCGAAGGTGAGGTTTTCAACAAAATCTTCCGGCAGGCCCAGGTATTCCGCAATCTTGCCTGCATAGATGCCTATTCGTGCAATGTGCGATCCGGTATCGGTGTCCCTGAATTCTGCAACAGCCGTCAGTCTTTCGATAACTTCGACACTGATATCCTTTACCATCATCAATGCGTCGGCCAACTCCCTGGTCTTCTTCTCTACCATATCCTTGAGCATAAACTTGTAGTTCTTTTCCATCTGGATGAGGCGGTTGTATTTCACCCCTTTTTCAATGGAATGGAGGAGGTAGGTTGGCTTGTATGGTTTTATGATGAAATCAAAGGCGCCTTTTTTTATTGCCTCAACGGCAATGTCTAGTTCCGCATAGGCGGTCATAAGGATGACGGGAATATCCGGATTAAGATTATGTATGATTTCCAGGAGTTCGATGCCAGACATGACGGGCATCTTGATGTCCGTCAGGATAGCATCGAATTCGCTGCTTTGAATTTTCTGAAGTGCCTCCTCACCGTTATGGCAGGGAATTACCGCATAGCCGAACTGGGTGAGTAAGGCAACAACCGATTCCAGGACGTACATATCATCATCGACAACCAGTACCGTCGTTGCTTTCGAGTCGTTAATCATGAGAGACCTTTCTGTGATTCATGAGGCTGGACTTTCGTAAAGGGGCAGTGCAGCGATTTCTGCTGTTAGTGATGCCGGAGCGTGCTCATTCAGACCCCGTTATTTTCTACGGCGAAGTCCGAAATTTTTACGGTAGCCGCACTCGTCGTGAAGCCAGGGAATTTCCCTCACGAGAGTTTCTGTGAGCTGGACGCAATCCGGATAGATCTCAAAACGGCGTGAATATATTTTGCATTCTCTGGTAACAATATCAAGGTATCTGCAGGGGGTTGAAGTAAAGAAGATGGTGCCGTCATCATCTTCAATTTTCTCAAAACAGCAGAGACCACATTTCTCACAGATCTGTTCCCACGCGTCATTTTCAGTTGCTGATTGTTTCATTGACAGAGAATACCTAAACTATTCTCTGTCTGTCAATGAATTTAGGCAATGTACACCAATGTATTCACAGAAAAGAATGTGTTACAACCGCGTAAAATCTTGTTGGAAAATCTCTTTAGGACTTCTGCTTGATTGAAATATCGACCTGGGGGGAGTAGTATTCAAAAGAGATAGTTCGCTGAAAAGATAGTTTCTATTCGGTTCAGTCACAAATAATGTTTGTGCATGCATTGAATCAGGAGGTTGAAATGGATCCTTTGATAAAAAAACTTACCCGCTTGCGGGGTGTCGGGCTTGTTCTCGCGACCAGACTCAAAGATTCCGGTCTCGACAGTTTTGAGAAAATCGTGGATGCGGGAGTTGACGACTTGCGAAAAATACGGGGGATTAATCCGCGGGTTATTCCCTCGATTCTTGCCCAGGCTGCCGAGATGATTGCCGAAGAAACAGAAAAAATAGCTGGCAATTTGCACGACAGGGCTTCTATCCTCAGCAGCAGGGTTCAGGATCTTGCGCAAACTGTTCACAAACGTTTCGGTGAGGAGTTGAAGGGAAAAGCCGGTAAAAAGGTCGAAAAGGAGATCCATAAAATAGTCGGTTTTTTAGACAGTCCATCCCTTAAAAAACGGAAAAACAAGGTGGTCAAGGGCCTTGCCAAGGCTGAAAAAAGGCTTTCGATTGCGGAGGACGCCGGGTTGAAAAAGATTCGGAAATGTCTAAAGAGAACCCGTAAGTCATTGGGCAAGATCTCTTCCCATCGGTAGTCTTTTATGAGGGCTTGTTGTGGTACTCTTCAAAAAAACACCACTCTGGATCGCGTCAAAAGGGCTCCTTGCCGAGCGAGGCAGTGACTTTTTTCGCTGCCTGGAAACAGCCTCAACAACCTTTGAATCTGAAGACATTCATGATCTTCGGGTTGCTTCCCGACGGCTCCGGGAGGGGCTCTCCCTCTTTAGCCGGTCGTATCCTGCTGACCGGATTACGCACCTGAGGAAAGCGGTGCGGCAGATAACGGATATTCTTGGTGAGTTGCGCAATATCGATGAGTACCTGGTCTTTCTGCGTGAGGAGGCACATGAACTGGACCCGGCGCATGGAGCAGAACTCGCGGGGAGCATTGGCCTGTATCTTGAGAAACGTTTTCTTGTTCAGAAGCAGCTGAAACGTGATCTTCGTAAAGTCAAGCCGGTGACTCTCAGAAAATATTTTGTCAGAACAGTTCACGCTCCCTACCTTTTCGATCCACCGCCAGACGCAGTATGCCCTTTTACATCGATTGATGATTTCGCACGCGAAAGCATTGACCAGCGTCTTGTAGCAGTGCTGGATCTGGTGCCCGAGGCTCGTATTCCTGAGCAGGCTGCCTGCCAGCATCGACTGCGCATTGCCGTAAAGCATTACCGTTATCGGATCGAGGTCCTCTCGCCTTTTCTTGATGCCGGGTATCGAGAAGTTCACGCCCATGTGAAGGAATATCAGGAGATACTCGGACGTATCCATGACCTGGACGTATTTTTGAAGTTGGCTCGGGAAATGGGATTTTCGGTAGGGACCGAAGCGGCCCTTGCCGATCTTTTGTTCGCAAAGAGAGAAGAATCCTTCAAAATATTTTGTAAAAAACTTGACACCGTTCCTTTTGAAGAAATCGGTGCCCGGATCAGGAGTCTGCTGTGATACGAAGAGGGAAGCGACTGGCCGCGATCGACATCGGCTCCAATTCCATCCGCTGTATTGTGGTGGAGGTAGTTAATGGTGGCAGCTTTCGTATTCTTGACGATGAGAAGGCGGCGGTTCGACTTGGTGAGGCCCTCGGCGATGGCAGAGGCATCTCCCCGGCAGCCTGGGAACGGGCCATGGAAAATCTGGCTCGCATGAAAAAGATCGTTGACGGGTATGGTGTCGAGTATGTGGAGGCGGTTGCCACGAGCGCCGTCCGCAGAGCCTCAAATGGCGATGAATTCATTCGTTCCGTTGCCGAGCGCACCGGTATCCGTGTCGTTGTCATACCGGGGGAGGAGGAGGCGCGTCTTGTTTCTCTCAGCGTGCTGCACAATTTTGATATGGAGGGAATCCGCTACGGGATGATCGACATCGGTGGCGGAAGCCTTGAGATCGTCACGGCCTTGGGAAACAGAATTGAAGAATACTATTCTCTTGAACTGGGCGCCGTAACCCTTACCGAAAAATTTCTCCGGCGTGATCCGGTGGCCGATGAGGAGTTGCAGAAGCTAGCTAAGCATGTTCGCATGTCTTTAAAGGAGATTTTCGAAGGGGAAGATGCAAGATCCCGCTGTCTTATTGCTTCTGGAGGGACCATTACCTCTATTGCAGCAATGGTCATGGCGACCCGGGGAGAGACGTATGATTCTGTCCACGGCTACGAGGTTCTCCGTTCGGACATCGTCCATCTTCTCGCCATGCTGGTGAGAAAAAACCTCAAGGAGCGGAAGGGGATTCCAGGCCTCAACCCCGATAGGGCAGACATCATTGTTGCCGGCGTTGTCGTTATCGATGAACTTATGAAGTTCTTCAACGCTAATATTCTCCGCGTTAACGAGAGAGGCATCAGGGAAGGTCTTATTCTTGACAGTCTCCGAAAACACAGCCTGATCGGAGATGTTTCTCGTCAACGGAGTTGGCGTGCCGCTGTCCTGGATTTCGGTCGTTCCTGCCTGGTGGACGAGGAGCATGCCCGCCAGGTTGCCCGCCTCTCCCTGGAAATATTCGATGCCCTGGCCGGTGCCTTTAACTTGGGGGATCGTGAGCGACGACTCCTCGATGCAGCTGCCCTGCTGCATGATTCCGGCTACTTTATCAGCTATTCCAGCCACCATAAACATTCCTATCATCTGATCCGTCATGCGGACCTCTTCGGTTTTACCCCCCGTGAGCGGGAAATCATCGCCAATGTCGCCCGTTATCATCGCAAATCGCTGCCAAAAAAGAAGCATGAAGGAATTGCACGTCTGCCTGAACCAGACAGATTGCTGGTAAGTAGATTAGGAGGGATTCTCCGTCTGGCCGATGGGCTTGATCGCAGGAGGAATTGCCTTGTCCGGCAACTGCGCTGCGAACTGACGGAAACTCTTTTCCGGGTTTATTTGCATGGTGAAGAGGATCTTTCCGTTGAGATATTTTCCGGAAAGGCAAAGGGTACCCTTTTTGAAAGTGCCTTTCGTCGGAAGCTTGTTCTAACTCCTGCTTGAATATCCTGCCAATACATCAGCCACGTATTGCTCACATCCTCTGTTTTGTTGTGAAAATACCTTCCAGTTGCTTCCGTTATATCATCACGGTTTCCTGTCATTAAGTAGTTTCACATCCGGAGTTTCCGGATGGACACTAAGTAACTAATTTTACATGTAACGTACTTTTTGTTGACATGTAACACTGTTGTCATGTTTCTCCTGTATCTTCCCGAGCAGTGCAGACGGGATGCTTGTGTACGTCGTTACCGCGCACTTTTCCGATTGTCGGCTCACAATGATTTTATTACGAGAGAAAAAGGAGGAAAATGTGAAAGGGAAGATTATCGCAGCAGGTCTTTTAGCAGCTCTGGTGGTGGCTGGGAATGCAAATGCCAAGAGCCTCGAGGACATCCTGAAGGAAAAGGGTGTGATTACGGAGGCTGACTACAAGGAAGTCAGCAAGAGTACACCGTTCAGCTACAAGTTGGGCAAGGGGTTTACCTTTACTTCGCCGGACGAGAAGTTTTCGCTTACCCTTGGTGGGCGCATGCAGTTTCGTTACACTTTTACCGACTATGATGCCCTCAACACATCCAAGTCAGATTACAGTACCTTTGACGCAAAGCGCATCAGGCTCATTTTTTCGGGTCATGCCTATACAAAGGATCTGACCTACAAATTGGAGATCGATCCCCGGGTACTTGCCACATCAAGCTCGGCAGGCGGGCTTAATGACGCCTATTTGAACTACAAGCTTATCGATGAAGTACAGCTTCTGGTAGGTCAGACCAAGGCCAGATTCTCTCGTTCCACTCTTCAGTCTGATGGTGCACTGATGTTTGTTGACCGTGCCCCTTTTGTCGGAAAGCTTTCCCATGGTTATGACATTGGTGCCATTCTTCATGGAAAGATAGCACAGGGTATTGTGGAGTATGATCTTGCCGCTTCCAATGGCGATGGCCAGACGAATGCTGTTGCAAATAACAACAACATGTTTTCAACAAGGGTAGTAGTTAACCCGTTTGGAACCATGTCCAGTGACGAGCCTGATCTTGCCAAGGGAAAGAAACCGCTTCTTTCCGTCGGTGCCAACTATCTTTACAACACCGTCGATAATGGCTCAACCGCTGGCTATGCCAAGACGTTTGCCCCTGCTGCCGGTTCGAAGAATGAATTCAATAACTATGGTTTTGATGCCCAGTTCAAGTGGTTGGGTGTGGCACTTCAGGCAGAAGCAGATTTCGTTCAATACGAAAATAACGTCACTTCCGTTACTAAACGCGCTCTTGGTTACTATGGTCAGGCCGGCTACATGATTACTCCGGAACTTGGGCTTGCCGTACGCTATTCCTCCTATGACCCGGACCGAGACAAGTCAGGTGACCTGCAGACCGAACAGATCGGTTCCGTTTCCTACTACTTCAGCAAGCACGCTTTGAAGCTGCAGGCTGACGTGGCAAACCTTCACAGTCAGAAGGGTACCGCTGCTCCTCAAGATGACATGCAGTACCGCGTTCAGGCACAGATCATCTTTTAAACCGGTGTAACACAGCAACAAAGCTTACTTCACGTGAGCCTTCTTCATGGTGGGGGGACAACTGTCCCCCCTTTTTTTGCCTGATATGAAAGTGTACCTCTGCTTTGCCCAGGGTTCTCGAGTTCCTCAAAACTTTTCCTGCAGAATCAAAAGACGAATTTATTCAAAAATTTACGCCGATATTTTCCTTATGCTCACACACCTGTAACCTGATGATGGAATACTGGAACAATCGAGAAACATGAAATTGAACAGGGCCTGAAACATGGTGTTCCATGCATATTTTCAGGCCGGAGAACGGAGTGTTATATGAAACTGATGCCGATGGGTGACTACTATGCGTGGTATTGTGAATGGTGCGATTCCAGAAATCTCACTCTTTGGACACGTTTTGAAAAAGGTCAGGTCTTTTGTGGCGCGTGCCATAAAGTGTTTCCCATGTTGGAGCAGTCGCATGCCATACAGGAGCGATCCCTTTCACGGGTTATCTGAACCTCTATTTCAGGATGTCTACCAGGTAGATAACTATCTCGATGACGATCAGGATAATGATGGTCCATTCCAGGCGAGAGGCTCGACGTGCATGACTGAGGCTGGTAAACACCTCGGTAATGTCCAGCAGGGTTTCCGACTTATGCCGGATTTCGTTGTAGCGCTCGGTCAATTCGAAGAGATTTGCCATGGTCAGGTAGAGCTGATAGGCCTCCTCGTTTTTCCAGGTGCTTTCCGGCTTGTCCAGTACCATGATATGTGACAGGGAAGCGTACTTGAAGGACAGAATGGATGAAGCCATTCTGGCCAACCGCTTGTCGGTAATTCTCAGCCAGCCGTGTTCCAGTCGGGTAATAAAGCCTTCGATCTCGTCGAGTACCTGGTCGAGGCGTTCCTCTATCCTTTCAAGGGCAACCGATTTGGCGATAACAAAGCAGATGATTCCGCTAAAGGCCGGGGTATAATCAGGCATTACCGCCGAGTCATTGGTTATGTGCCTTTCGCTTCCGGTGTTGATCTGGAGTGCGTATTCGTCGTGGAATCTGGCCGACGCCAGGTTCCGGAAGGCTTCACTATAGGGTGCCACTCCGGCACAGAATGTTTCGATGGTTTTTGCTGAACAATTTACGAACACCACGGCACCAAAGTAGTACAGGTATATCCTTTCCGCTGTGTCGACGTTATCCGCAACCGGACGCAGATCAAGCGGGGTGAGGATCATCGGCTCTTCCCAGCGATATCGTCGGCTGATATCAAGTCGTGTGGCGAGTTTATTCAGATCGAGTTCTCCCCGCAGGGCATATCCGGCATAATCGTAGTTTTCCATTGAGCTATTCCTTTGCCTCGCAGAGTCCTCGAAGCCTTTCGGCGACCAGGCTGGCGGAGTGCTGCACTCTCACCGGGCTGCCGATTCCCTCTAACCCTCCTTCGATCTGCATCTTGCATCCAGGGCAGTCCACCGCAACAGTGTCCGCCCCGGTAGCTACGACGGCATACAGTTTTCTCTTTAGAATTTCTCCCGAAATCTCCTGCTGTTTGAAGGCATAGGATCCGCCAAAGCCGCAACAGGTATCGCTACCCTCCATTTCCACAACTGGCTGCCCAGTGATGCTTTCCATGACCATTCTCGGTTCCCGGTAAACACCGCAGCCCCGCCTCAAGTGGCAGGCATCGTGGTAGGTAACGGCCTTGCCTGATGTTGTTTTGTCCGGGATTTTGATTTTACGCGCCGCCAGTTCCGTGAAGTTGAAGACCTTTGCCGCAAGTTCCAGCGACTTTTCGTGGTAATCCGGGTCCCCTGCCAGGAGCTTCGGGAAATCGTGTTTCAGAGAGATTGTACAGGTGGGACAGATTGTGACCACAAAGTCGGCCTGTTCCTGCAGCAGGACTTCCGTGTTCAGGCGCGCCATGTCCCGGGCAATCTCCATCTCGCCGGAATAACGGGCCGGAATTCCGCAGCAGAGCTGGCCTTTAGGAAACGAGACGTCGTATCCGAGCATCTCGAGGCTTTCCATTGTGTCACGACAGATTTCCGGGAAGACGAAGTCTGCCAGGCAGCCGGAGAAAAATAATACCTTCTGCCGTTTCCCCTGTTCGGGATTGGGGGGATCGACAGGGGTGGTGACCATGGCATGGAAAGGCTGTTCCGCGATCGGCGGGAGGGATCGTCCAGCCGTGTCGCCACTGAGCACCAGGGGAAGGTGACGGATGCGGCCGTCCTTACCCTGGAACGGTTTCTGCGCAAAGTACGCGGCACGGAGGGCGGAATGAAACATGGTGCGGTTTTTCATGAAAGCCCCGATAAGGGTCTTCTGTGCTGGAAGCTTTGTTGCCCGCTCTCGCAGGTCGAGGATTAGCCCTTCGATGTCGATCTTGGCCGCGCAAATTTCATTGCAGCGTCGACAACCGATGCAAAGGCCGAGTATCTCCCTGGCGTTCTCGTTTCCGTGGAAGAAGGGGGTGAGCACCAGACCGATTCCTCCCACATAGATGTGACCGAATACGTGACCGCCGACGATCTCGTACACAGGACAGACATTGGAACAGGCCCCACATTTGATGCAGGTGAGAGCTTCACTGAAACATGGATCGTTGGCCAGTTCCCGTCTACCGTTGTCCAGCAGGACAATATGCAGGTCCTTGCCGGTCGAAGGGCCTTTTATAAAGGAGACGTAGGAGGTGATCTTCTGGCCAGTGGCGTTTTTCGGCAGCATGGTTATTATGTCGAGCGCTTCCGTCATGGTGGAGACGATCTTTTCCAAACCGATCAGGGCAATGTGGGTTTCGGGCAGGGTTGTCACCAACCGGGCGTTTCCTTCGTTAGTGACCAGGCAGATGGTTCCGCTATCTGCGATGGCTACGTTGGCGCCGGTGATGCCGACACGCGCCGTGAGGAACCCCTCCCGGAGTGTTGTCCGGGCGGTTTCCACCAGGGAAGAGATGTCCGGCGGGCAGGGGTGGCCGGTTTCCCGGGAAAAGAGATCGGCGACTTCTTCCCGATTTTTGTGGATTGCCGGCAACACCATATGGGAGGGCCTCTCTCCTGCAAGCTGGATGATCCACTCGCCCAGGTCTGTTTCCAGGGTGCGGATACCTGCTTTTTCCAGATAGGGATTGAGACGGATCTCTTCTGAGGTCATTGATTTCGACTTGACCACAAAATCGGCATCTTTATCCCGGATGATTTTCAGAATGGTCGCGAGTGCATCCTGCGGTGTCGTACAGAGGTAAACTGTTGCACCGCTTTTTTCGGCATGAGTCCGGAACTCTTCCAGCAGGGATGGCAGTTCCCTCAGGGCAGCTTTTCGAGAAGAGGAAATCCTTTCACGCAATGTTTCGAAGTCTGTTCCTTCGAATGCCCTGGTTCTGGCAACGGGATACTGCGTTGCGAAGGTAGCAAGGGCTTTGCGCAGGAAGGTGTCGTTGATCTTCTGCCTGATTATCTTTTTCGACATGGTCTATTCTCCCGTCAGGATCAGGATCTGCAGCTCTTTTGGGCCGTGGACACCGATGGTAAGTACCCGTTCGATGTCGGCTGTCCTGCTCGGTCCGGTGATCAGCGAAATGTACAAATGGGGGTGGGAGGCGAGGAGTGTCGCAAGGGTCCCGGAAAGGGCCTGCAGATCGGGTACGATGGAGGAGGCCCGGAGAAAAACAAGGTGAACCGGCGGCAGGGCAGTGGCGCTCCGCTCAAGATGATCGGAAAGTTCCAGGAGAAGGCTGCCTGTGTCGGCGATACCGGCCCTGGCGAAACTAATGCAGATCCTGATATCCCGGTACTCTTCAGGCGAGGCAAAGGTCAGGGGCGAAAGAGCCTGTCGGATGTCATCGGGAAGCTCGGATGCGGCAACGAGGGAACCAGCCATTTCCCGGACATGGGCGGTGGCATCCGCAAGGGATGAAAAACACCTGATAACCGCGCCTGTTGCCTCGGCGGCGGTTTGGAATCGATCGATCATATTCTCCTCTTTCAGCAGGGAAATGGTAGTTAGTTTCCATCCGGAAACTGAAACCGTGCTGTTCCGTGGAGGGTTGGGGCTTTCACGGAGTCTCTCGTACGGCTTCATTGCACGATTGCAACAGCAGGGAAATAGCCTGAAACCAGCATGTTAGCTGATCAGCGTAACGGGTGGTGACCGATTACGAGAGGCTTCGGGTGAGTTCCAACCCGGCCCCTGCCAAGACTTTCCGGATGGACACTAGATAAATTCTCACTGTTCTGCACGATTCAGAATTGTCATTCCCGAAGGTGTAATCGGGAATCCGGACTGGAAAGCCATGGATACCCGACCTCGATAGAGGCACTTGGGGATGACGGACGATGAACCATCGGTTCAGAATGAGCTGAATCGTTACTCTCCATGATCCTATAGTAAATGAGGAGGGAAGGGCATGCAAGGCTTGTTTGTCTTCTGTTCAGGAACCGGTGGCGGAATACGGAAAAACGGACTCTTGCAATAAGGAGCGTAAATGATACAGTTGGCGTCATGAAGAATCACGACACCAGCCACCTGGAACATCTTTCCGGCTCCGTGGAAAGGGTTACCTTTCATAGTGAGGAGTCCGGTTTCTGCGTCCTTCGGGTCAAGGTACGGGGGCGCCGGGAACTGGTTACGGTGGTTGGTTCCGCCGCGTCGATCAGTGCCGGGGAGCTTGTAGAGTGCTTTGGGACCTGGCACAACGACCGACACCATGGCCTCCAGTTCAAGGCGCAGCGGATGGCTGCGGTGCTTCCCGGAACGGCCGAGGGGATCGAAAAGTATCTTGCCAGCGGGATGGTGAAGGGTATAGGGCCCCATTTTGCCAAGGCATGAGTCAAGGCGTTCGGGGCAGGGGCGTTGTCCTTCATCGACAATGAGCCGTTCCGTCTCCTGGGGCTTGCCGGGATTGGCC
>JAQUHM010000402.1 GCA_028683595.1 Geobacteraceae bacterium
CGATGTGGCCGGTATGGAGGAAGCAAAGCAGGAATTGCATGAGGTAGTTGAGTACTTGAAGGAACCGAAAAAGTTCGAACGGATAGGCGGAAAGGTTCCAAGGGGTGTTCTTCTAGTCGGTCCTCCCGGTACCGGGAAAACACTCCTTGCGAGGGCGGTTGCCGGTGAGGCAGGGGTTAGTTTTTTCAGCATTTCAGCTTCCCAGTTCATCGAGATGTTTGTCGGGGTCGGGGCCAGCAGGGTGCGCGATCTGTTTGCTGTGGCAAGGAAAGAAGCGCCGAGCATTATTTTTATCGATGAATTGGATGCGGTTGGCCGGAGTCGTGGCGCTGGCTTCGGCGGCGGCCATGACGAAAGGGAACAGACCCTTAACCAGCTCCTTTCCGAGATGGATGGCTTTGAATCCCACGAAGAAGTGATTGTCCTTGCAGCCACCAACCGTCCCGATGTCCTCGACCCCGCTCTCCTCAGGCCCGGACGCTTCGACCGTCGGGTTGTCATCGAACGCCCTGATTGGCGCGACCGGGAAAGTATTCTCAAGGTGCATACCCGTAAAACTCCCCTGGCTGCGGATGTTGACCTAGCTGTCATTGCGAAGGGGACTCCCGGCATGACCGGCGCCGATCTCGAAAACCTGATAAATGAGGCTGCTATTCTTGCGGCCCGCGCAAACGCTGAAACAGTAACCATGAAGTACCTGGAGCTTGCCAAAGACAAGGTCCTGATGGGTGGCGAGAGGAAAATGTATCTCTCTGACCAGGAGAAACGGATTACGGCTTTCCACGAGTCCGGTCATGTTCTGGTGGCTAAGCTTCTGCCCGGAACAGACCCTGTTCACAAGGTAACGATCATCCCCCGCGGTATGGCTTTGGGCGTAACCCAGCAGCTTCCCGAGGATGACAGGCACCACTATCCAAAAACCTACTTGATGAACAGGCTTTCCGTTGTCCTTGGGGGGAGGGTTGCGGAAAAACTGATCTTCGACGATATCTCCACGGGTGCGCAGAATGATCTGAAGGTTGTCACCGAACTGGCCGAGAAAATGGTCTGTCAGTGGGGGATGAGCGACAAGATCGGTCCTGTAACTTTCAGCCGTGGTGAGGAGCATCCCTTTCTCGGTATGAAGCTGGCACAGGAAAAGAGTTTTTCGGAGGAAATGGCCTGGCGTATCGATCAGGAGATAACCGTTATCATCAAGGATGCGGAGGATAAAGCAATCGATATCCTCTCCTCTAACCGTACTTTGCTGGAAGCTTTGGCAATGGCACTCCTTGAGGAGGAAACTCTTGACAGCGCCAGGATTGACAGCGTTCTGGCCAGCGCCTGATTTCTTGGGGCGCAAGGATGGTAGTAATTGGCATGGCGCGGGAAGGCAAACAACTGCTGGAAGTCTTAACCCTGGTGAAATTATGCAAAGAGTGAGAAAAAGCGGCATCCTTTTACACCCCACTTCTCTTCCCGGTCCAGGCGGCATCGGTTCCTTCGGTGCCGAGGCGCGAAATTTTATTGATTTTCTTCATGATTCCGGTCAAACCATCTGGCAGGTTCTTCCCCTTGGCTATACTTCCTACGGCAACTCTCCGTATATGTGCTACTCGGCTTTTGCCGGCAATCCGCTACTCATCGATCTCCTTGGCCTTGCTGTGGAGGGAGATCTTGAAGGTGTCCATCTTCTGGAAAATTTGCCCACTGGCAGGACTGATTATCCATTGGTCATAGACTATAAATTCGCTGCGCTCCATGCTGCAGCAGCAGCCTTTTTTGCTGGCGTCAGGAATACACGGATGCAGGAGTTCTGGCATTTTTGCGATACAACTCCCTGGCTCCATGATTTTGCCCTGTTCATGGCATTAAAAGAGCTGTACCCGGGCGTGAGCTGGAATGACTGGCCAGTAGAGATTGCTCGCCGCGAACCTGCTGCACTGGAGGAGGCATCCAGGAGTCTCGGACCCAGGATAGGAGAGCATAAATATCAGCAGTGGCAGTTTTTCCGGCAATGGCGTGATGTGCGGGAATATGCCACTCGTCAGGGTGTTGAGATTTTCGGTGATATTCCCATTTTTGTTGCCTACGATTCCTGTGATGTCTGGGCTAATCCCCATCTCTTCCATTTGGATACAGAGGGACGTCCGACGGTGGTTGCCGGAGTTCCTCCCGATTATTTCAGCAAAACCGGGCAACTGTGGGGGAATCCACTCTACAACTGGAAGGCCATGGCAGAGGAGGGATATGCCTGGTGGATAGATCGTGTACGGTCTTCACTTGACTTGTATGATCTCATAAGGATCGATCACTTCCGCGGATTTGAGGCCTGTTGGGAAGTGCCCTTCGGTGAAAAAACGGCAAAGAACGGCCGCTGGACACCGGGCCCTGGAGAAGCCTTGTTTATGGCTCTATCGAGAGAGCTTGGAGATTTGCCGATTGTAGCGGAGGACCTGGGGCATATAACGCCGGACGTGGAGGCACTGCGGGACAAGTTCTCTTTTCCCGGCATGAAGATTCTTCAGTTTGCCTTCGGATCCGGACCGAAGAATCCCTATCTCCCCCATAATCATGTGCGCAGTTCCGTTGTCTATACCGGGACGCACGACAATGACACAACATTAGGCTGGTTTAACGCCCTTTCTGCGCGGGAGAAGAAGATGGTCCTCCGGTATCTTGATTGCACCGGCGCCGAGATCGTCTGGGATCTGATTCGGACCGCTTTTGCTTCGGTAGCGGATACCATAGTAATTCCGCTTCAGGATCTGTTGGAACTTCCCGGTGAATTTCGCATGAATCTGCCCGGGACAGCGGGAGGCAACTGGTCCTGGCGGTTACGTAAAGGGGAGCTTACGGCCAGACTTGCCAAGCGGATCCTGGAGATGACGGAAATCTATGGCAGGGTCCGGAACCTGTAACGATAGTGTGGTCACTTTCCATGTCGGTTCTTCTCGATGATTCGGGCTATTGCCGTCGACATTGCAATTGACAAACCGGAACCTCTTTCGTATCCTATCAAAAACGCATACGTAAGACCTTCTTATCAAGAGTGGTGGAGGGACAGGCCCTGTGAAACCACAGCAACCGGCCCGAAAGGGTGTCAGGTGCTAAATCCTGCCGGTAAGGAAAGATGAGAAAGGTGCTTTATTGATCGTCGTCTAGAATAAAGCCCCTTTTCACCAGCGGAAGGGGCTTTTTGTTGTTCTGAAAACGGAAATACATGACCACCCAGGCTTCCTGCCAGGGGGGAAATCTTCTTGCTAGGTAGTTTTCATCCGGAAAGACTTGGCAGGGACCGGGTTTGAACTTCCCCGAAGCCTCTCGTAATCGGTCACCACCCGTTACACTGGTCGGCTACTATGCTGGTTTCATGCGGTTTTGTTGCTGTTGCAATCGTGCAATGAAGCAATA
>JAQUHM010000403.1 GCA_028683595.1 Geobacteraceae bacterium
TCGCCGCCCCCCTCGCGAGAGGCCGACGCATGACTCGGGGCCAGGGCTGGTCGCTACTCATTACCCTGCAGTGGACTTTCACCACCTACCCTTTGCCGGCTTTTACCGGCGCTTTCGGCCCGACCCCATACCCAGTCATACCCATACCATACCCATCAATAACAAATTTTCCTCAAGTTGCCCATACTTCCTATTACACTCTCTGCAGCTTGGAACCTGTCACTTGTACAAATCTACCTCAACTGCGTTCCTAGCTTCCACGTCCCTTAGCTTCCCTATCCTTTTATCAATTAGACGACCCACTCGCCGCTTCGCCGCTTGCGGGCGACGTTCAGCAGGTAATCGTCCACTTCCGCGGCGTAATCGGGGTTGAAGCAGCCTTTCGCACCCGAGACGTCGCCCCCGTCGCCGAGAACCAGCCGCTCGTTTCTGGCCACCCCGGCGAGGATGGTCCGCGCGGACTGCTCCGGCGATTGCGCGTCCGGCGGGGGCTCACCACCGCCGGCTTTCCAGATCTGGGTAGCAGTCGTCCCCGGCGTCGCTGACGTCACACGGATGTTCTCGTCCCACAGCTCGTAGCGAAGGGCGAGCGTCAACCCGTTCAGCGCTGCCTTCGTGGCAGCATACATCGTCTGCAGGGCCATTGGCGAAAACGCGATTCCGGAAATGATGTCGACAATGTGCCCGCCACCCTGCTTGCGCATGATCGGCAGCACGGCCCGTATGCCGTAAAGCGCCCCGAAAAAGTTCAGCGCGAACGCCTTCTCCCAATCCTCATTCGTCAGCTTGTCGAAAATACCGGCTAAGCCGGCACCCGCGTTGTTGATCAGGATATCGATACTCCCACCGAACTTGGCGGCTCTCCGGATCATTTCCCGGACGTCTCCTTCCTTCGTGACGTCGCAGTTGAGCCCGAGCGCCTTGCCGGGATAGTCCCTGTTCAACCGAGCGATCTCCCGTTTGAGGTTCTCGTCGTTGAAGTCGGCGAGAACGACCTGCCTTGCCCCGCAGGAAAGCATCGTCTCCGCCAGGGCCAAGCCGATGCCCGACGCTCCTCCGGTGACTACCGCAACCTTGTTTTCATAGTATTTCTTCACGTCTCACGCTTCCTTTCCGGTCTGGATATTGCCTCGGCAAATGAGGCTATGTGACTCTCCCCATGGTACCCCGTATCTTGTCGAGCTCGACCAGTATGCTCAAGAGATACAAAAGAACGCATCCGTTCACGGCGAGAATCACGCCGATGACCGGCACGGGGACCATGCCAGGAATAAGCATCGACACGCCAAACATGACCGACAACAGATTCATGGCCAGCTGTACTGCGGAAAGACGTGCAAGCACCGGGGGGATCGGTTCACGCGCCCCTACCGGATGTCCGGGGCGGGAAACCCGCATCTTCACCAGCGCAATGATGCCACCAAATATATTGAGCACGCCCACGAGAATCGTCAAAACCGGCACCAGAATTTCCGGAATGAGGCAGGACACAATTCCCAGCGCCGCAAACAAAAGACCGAAAGCAACAACCAGCCATGAGCGGGGAAACGGGCCTATTGGGGTGTTTCCGGAGGCAAGCATCTGAACCGAGAAGATCACCATCAGAAGGCCTAATTGGGCGCTCCCCGAAAAAGGAATGAGGCCCAGGCCGACCGGGACAAGCCGCACGCCAAGGAGCAGCATGAAAACGCCCGTTAGCAGGAGCATCGCCTGTTCAGTGGAAAGCTCCACATCGCCGCCGGGGCGCGTCGCCGCTTCAGGGTACATGCGATATATCTTCCGAAGCACCCCTGCAAGATAAAGGATTGCCACGCCGAAAATCAGAACCACCACTCCACTCACGGGTGTCGTGAGCAGACTCCGTTGCCAGAAAAGCAGCGCGATAAACATCGACAAAAGATAGACAACGGCGCATCCGAGAATCAGATGCTTGAAAATCCCCCCGTACCTGGACCAACATCTAAGCTTGTCCTTGGCAAAACACATCTGCAGAAGCAGCAGAAAGCCTCCCGGGCCAAAGGAGAGAAAAAGCAACACGCGAGGAAGATAAACTGAAATCGGGATAAAACAGGTGACGATACCCACGGCGGCAATAATTACCCCAGCCGCGAGCACTGGTTTTGATCTGGTCATATCGCCAACTGGCGTCTTGCCCAGCGTTATCATCTGCAGGGCAAAAATGATCAAAAGCAGACCATAAAAACCGTTTTCATAGTAAGGAAGCGTCCCGTTGGATACCGGGAACAGCAGAACCCCGACAATCAGCATGGCCATGCCGCCGATAATCAGGATAACCACCTCGAGTGGAAGGTCTGCCTCCTTCAATACCGCCCATTCCGACCTATCTGTTTTGTGCATAGCGGTTTATCCTTCATCCAGGGGTCGTTTAAGATGACAGGCTACTTGTCGTCACTCGCATTCCCACGAAGTATGATGTGGCAGGTAGCTCCGGGGATATGCAATCTTGGTTTACGTAATATTGGATACTTTTGCCTCTTTTCTACAGTTTTGCAGGTTTGACCCCATTGTCTTATACGAACTTTCAAGTGGTTATGTTGCTAGAATCGACAAAATGACTACGTCCCCGATGGATTCGCAAGGCTGACCGGCCGGTTTTGGGCCGGTCCAGTCGCGAGTTGGGCCCTCATTTTGTGAAATTTGTGGCCCTGACCCTCTATTTTCTCCTAAGCTGCTCATTTTTTAATCCTCATCTTCTCATCTATTTGGGCAACTCTGGGTAGAGTAGAGAGCAGACATTACACTGCGTCAGTTCTCTTGGGGTCTGGCCAAGTCAACTCCTTGAACGTCCCTGTATATCCCATTTGATTTGTGGAAAATAGTGAAGTGTCCCAATTTCCCCTTTAATTTCCTCATAATGCGAACAATTAGTCTTTGAGTATGCTTAGTTCTTTTTCCTTGAAATGAATAAGAACACCTTTCCATACAGAAATAATAAGTGAAACAATACCTCCCATTGCGAAAAAAAGACCCGGCGCAGCATTCAGCAGTTGGCCACTAATGGTATTTGAATTAATAGAAATGCTTGCTTCCCCTGTGACACCTAAAATAAACAATCGGTAACCCAAATAAATTGCGCCAGCGGATATTAGTACTGGTGTTGTTTTGAATAGAAAATAAATTATCAACAGCAAATTGGGGTTAACTTTTTGAGCCGGTATGTTTTTCATAAAATCCTCTCAATCTCATATTTTCAACGGCCGGGCCTTGACCCGCACCGCGGCGCTGCTCAGCCCCGGTCGGCGTCCAAGGCCTTGGTTATGGCTTGACCTTAGTGTCTCGCCAGAACGGGATTTCCTGTGACCAATCGTAGCCATACCATTTGGTGGCCAGGCTTTTGAATTCCTCTTGGTTGATCTCTACCCATTCTATTT
>JAQUHM010000404.1 GCA_028683595.1 Geobacteraceae bacterium
GACGGCCATACTTATCTCTTTTGTTGCAACCCTTTATCCCGCGTGGCAGGGGTCGCGTCTCCCTCCTGCCGAGGCATTGCGCTATGAGTAACTGCCTTCTGGAAGTGAGGGACCTCCGTAAGTCCTATCAAACGGATATTTGCCGGATCGACGTCCTGAACGGCATTGATCTTTCAGTCATGGAGGGCGATACCATTGCCCTGGTCGGAGCGTCCGGGGCAGGGAAGAGTACGCTGCTCCAGATTATCGGCACTCTTGACAAGCCTACTTCCGGAAGTATTTTCTTTCGGGGAAACGATGTTTTTACCCTGAATGAAGGTGCGCTTGCCACCTTCCGGAATCGTTCCATTGGTTTTGTTTTTCAGTTCCACCATCTTCTTCCGGAGTTTACCGCCCTGGAAAATGTTATGATACCTGCTCTCATCAGTGGCATTTCCAAGGAAGAGGCCAGGAAACCTGCCGTTACTTTTCTGGAAGATGTTGGTCTCGCCCAACGGCTACACCATAAACCGGGCGAACTTTCCGGAGGCGAACAGCAACGTGTGGCTATTGCTCGTGCCTTGGTTCTTTCTCCGGCAGTGCTCCTGGCGGACGAGCCGACGGGAAACCTTGATACGAAAACCAGTGAAGAGGTCCATGAGCTGCTTGCAGGAATACAGAGGAAAACCGGATTGACGCTTATTATTGTAACCCACAACGAACGCCTAGCCGCCAGAATGGGTAAAACCATACGCCTGGTGGATGGTCGGATCCAGGAGAATGGTAACCCGTGAAACTGTTATTTCAAAAAGACAGCAAATTCCGTTGCGCTCCCGTTACCCTTTTCGTGTTATTCGCATTTCTCTTGAATGCACTGTGTCCTGCAATCCTCTCGGCGGACAACGAAAGAATCAGTGATATCGTCATTACCGGAAATGAAAGCCGC
Source organism: Geobacteraceae bacterium (assembly GCA_028683595.1). GTDB lineage: Bacteria > Desulfobacterota > Desulfuromonadia > Geobacterales > Geobacteraceae > RPRC01. The sequence goes on from JAQUHM010000404.1 coordinate 926, forward strand.
GAAACGGCGGCAATCCTTCCTTTGCTCACGAGCAAGGTTGGGGATTCGTTCTCCGCGGCAAAGGCCAATGAGGATGTTAAGGCTATCTACCGAATCGGTATTTTCCAGGACGTGCAGGTGGAATCTGTCAAGACCGATAAGGGGATTTCCCTTATTTATACCGTTGTGGAGAAACCAGTTGTCCGTGCTATTTCAATTACCGGCAACAAGGAAATTGCCAGTGACAAGCTTCGGGAAGCGATAGATTTAAAAACCAATAGTGTTTTTTCCAGCGACCTGCTGGCAAAGAGCGCAAAGAAGATCAAAACTCTTTACGCAAATGAAGGGTATTACCTTGCCGAGGTTGATCCCTCAACGACAAAATCAGGCAAGAATGGGATTCGCGCAACTTTTGCCGTTAAGGAAGGTGACAAGGTACTCATCAAAAAGATTTCCTTCGAGGGTAATAAGGTTTTCTCTCAGCGGAAACTGCGAAAACAGATGGAAACCAAGGAGAAATGGTTTCTGTCGTGGATTACCGGTTCAGGAACCTACAAAGAGGATGTCTTGAAAAGCGATGTGAATCGGATTGCCGACCTCTACTATAACAACGGCTACATTAATGTGAAGGTTGCTGATCCTCAGGTTACACTGCTTCCTGACAAAAGTGGGCTTCTGATTACGATCGGCATTACCGAAGGCGACCAGTTCCGGACGGGAACTATTGATTATAAAGGTGATCTTCTGGAAAGCAAGGACGTGCTGCAGAGCAAGATCAAACTGAAAAGTGGGGATGTATTCAGTCGGGAAGTTTTGCGTGGAGATGTTTTTACTTTGACAGATGTTTATGCTGATAAAGGGTATGCCTTTGCCAATGTCACTCCACTGTCAAAAATTGATCCGGAGAAAAAAACGATCGATATTACCTATGATTTTGAAAAGGGTGATAAGGTTTACATCGAGCGGATCAATATCAGCGGCAACACAAAAACACGCGACAAGGTTATCCGCCGTGAGTTCAGGCTTGCCGAGGGTGATCTTTATAGCAGCACCGCATTGAAGAGAACAAAGCAGAACCTTTCAAATCTCGGATTCTTCGAAGAAGCGACCATCGTGCCTGCCAAGGGGAGTTCGGGCAACAAGCTTGATCTCAATACTGAAGTTAAGGAAAAGTCAACCGGTCAGTTCAGCATTGGTGCCGGTTACAGTTCTTCAGACGGAATTATCGGACAGGGTTCAATCCAACAGAATAACTTCCTGGGGCTCGGGCTTAAAGGGACGCTTTCAGCTTCTCTGGGTGGCTCGACTCAACTCTACAACATAGGGATAACCGATCCCTATTTCCTCGATACAAACTGGACTTTGGGTTTCGACGTTTATCGTTCGGAACGCGATTATGAGGATTATTCCCGAAGGGTCACTGGCGGTGATGTCAAGATGGGGTACCGGTTGTCTGATCAACTTTCGACATTCTGGCTGTATAAGTATGAAGTCAAGAAGCTCTACGACTTCTCTAGTGCTTATCTTGCCGATACCAGCTTGAAGACCGAAACCAGCGGTACCATCGGATCACTCTATGGAAGCATCAGCCTGGATAAAACAGATTATCGCCTTGATCCAACCAAGGGCTATACGGGGACTTTTTCGGCTGAATACGCCGGTCTTGGCGGCAACCAGCGATTTGCCCGTTTTATCGGGCAATCAGCGGTGTTCTTCCCGTTCTTGTGGAATACGGTATTTTCCCTTCGTGGTGAACTTGGATACATAATGCAGATTGGCAAGGAAATCCCCATTGACGAGAAGTTCTATCTTGGTGGTATCAGTACGCTCCGTGGTTACAGTTCCCGTACCGTGTGTCCTGTTCAAACTAGCTATCTGAAATCAGTCGATTCCGTCACCGGGTTGGCAACGACCACTGCAAGCACTGTCTATCTGGGTGGTATCAAGGAAGCGGTTATTAATGCGGAGTATGTCTTTCCCATCCTTAAGGATGCTGGTCTCAAGGGTGTTGCTTTCTTTGACGTGGGCAATGCCTATGGCCCGGGAGAACAATACTTCTCCAAACTTCTGATGAGTTACGGACTTGGGGTAAGATGGTACTCGCCAATGGGTCCCCTCAGGCTTGAATACGGCATACCGGTTAATCCCCGTGAGGGAATTGACAGTTCGAGTGGAAAGTTCGAGTTTTCTATCGGTGGGTTTTTCTGATAATAAACACGCTTCCTTTCCAGGTCTTCTGGTATGCTTATGCTTAGAGCACCCGCAGGGTGTTACCGTAGTGACATAGAGTTATTTTAATAGGAAAAGGAGATTTACATGAGAGGATTTATTACGATTTTTGCGGTGTTTTTGGCGCTATCCTTACCTGCTGGTGCTTTTGCGGCCGACAACGGCAAGCTGGGTTATGTGGATATCCAGAAGGTACTGAACCTTTCCAACGCAGGTAAGAATGCAAAGGT
>JAQUHM010000405.1 GCA_028683595.1 Geobacteraceae bacterium
GACCAATGCAACGGAAATTCCATTTCTCAACTTCTCAAGGATAACCGCCCCCTTGACTGTCTTATTGTGATCGAAATAGGAAGTAAGGGGCTTGGAGATGCCGAAATGGGTAAGGAGTTTCCGGGTATGCCGCGTATCTTCGGCAGCAATGAGGTCAACCTCCCGGAGAATTCTCACTGCACGAACGGTCATGTCCTCAAGATTGCCGATGGGCGTAGCTACTATGTACAGGGTGCCAAAATTCATGATTGATTAAATAGATACATTAATAGGCCAACTCAAAAGCGTCTTTTATATGGGTAACAATGGGCTCTTCGTTACGGAGAACCAAGGCTATTACATCAAAACGTGCATTTTCTTCCATCAGCCTGTTTTGTGACAGATAGGTAAGTGCTGCTTTGGAAATCTGCCTCTGTTTGAACGGCGTTACAGAAAGCTGTGGAGGCCCGTATGAGGCACCTCTCCGTGTCTTGACTTCAACAAAAACCAGAACCGAACCGTCTCGGGCAATAATATCAACCTCACCGCATCGACAGCGATAATTGGTCACGAGGATCTTATAGTTAAGGCCCTTTAGATACGAAGCGGCAAAAGCCTCGCCCTGCTTCCCGAGGGACAAATCTTTCGTAAATACAGTGGCACTCATCCATGCCCTCTGACATGTTCCCGAACGCCTCGAAAAGTCATTCGATGAACCGGACAGGGACCGAAGGAGGCTATCGAACCCAGATGAAAAGGCGAGCCATAGCCCTTATGCACCGGGAAGCCATACTCGGGATATTTTTCACCAAGAGCCACCATAAGCCTGTCACGTGTCACCTTGGCAATAATGGAAGCAGAAGCAATGGAAACGCTTGCCGAGTCACCTTTTTTGATAGTTTGGGCTGGGATACTGAGAGCAGGGGAAGAGATCCCGTCAATAAGAAGGAAGTCAGGAACAACCGGTAACAAGTGAACTGCTTCCTTCATTGCATGAAGGGTTGCCTGGAGGATATTAATGTGATCAATGAGCAAGGAATCTCCGTAGCCGATTCCCACAGCGATGGCCTGGCTCAATATTTTATCGAAAAAAAACTCTCGTTGTCGAGACGTCAATTTTTTTGAATCGTCGATTCCAGAGTAATCCCCGTCCGCGGAAAGGATCACTGCGGCCGCCACGACCGGTCCTGCCAGAGCACCTCTACCGGCTTCATCAATGCCTGCAATGGCAGTAAAACCGCGACGCATGGCATGTTTTTCGTAAGCAAACAGGTCGCGGGGAGCGTCTTCAAACAGAGTTCCCGACATGTGACCCCCGTTACGGGAAGCCCGTGTACCGCTGGCATCCCTTTCACACAACAAAAAACAAGGCCCCGGAAGACCGGGGCCTGAGATGTCTGTTACTGTTTAACGTACTTTTTCTCGCGAATTCTTGCAGCCTTGCCGCGAAGGCTTCGCAGATAGTAGAGCTTAGCTCGGCGAACCTGGCCACGGGTAACAACCTGGATAGCATCAAGAATAGGCGAATGGAGAGGAAAACAACGCTCCACACCAATACCGTTCGAAATCTTTCTTACGGTAAAAGTTTCACGAATGCCACCATTCTGCCGCTTGATAACAACACCCTGGAAAGCCTGGATTCTTGTTTTATCGCCTTCCACAATTTTAACCTGAACCCGTACCGTATCACCAGGTTTGAACGAGGGGATATCTTTCCTCATCTGCTCAAATTCAATAAAGTCAATTGTATCCATTTCTTCTCCTCCCTATGTTTTGCAAGGTTTCTTTCTCTGTTATTAATCGCTACTTTGTATCGTACACCTAGACTTGCTCACCGAGAAGTCTGTCGATCATGATTGAGGCTGCAGAACGAACTGACAAATGGTTGTAGTCTCCTGGACCGGTTATCGGAGCCAGTACGTAGTCAGAACTGTCGAGGACTGTTTCAGTCAGTCCCCAACCGGTACCCAGAAGAAGCAGGTAGTTCGTTCCATCTGTTTTCAACAAGCGGGACAATTCTTTATAGGTAACAGAATTTGGAGTTCCTTTTGCTCCGGTAGCAACCGTACGCACAGAATCTCCAAATTCGCTTTTCATATCGCTAAGCGCATCATCAAGCGTTTCGGTGACGGTCATCAGGTCCAGAGCAGCTTTTCGTTTCGGGTTATAGTCAGCCCCCCAGCCCTGCTGCCAATGACGAGAGATACGCAGGGCCAGTTCCCGCTGCTCAGGAAGCGGTGTCACGACATAATACCGGACAAGACCGTAGGTCTTGGCAAGTCGCGCTATGTCATGCAGATCAAAATTGGTGACGGCAGTAGCTACAATTCGGCTATTTTTGTCATACACAGGGTAATGCAGGAGGGCAATAGCCAGCTTGGCTCCTGTGCCATGTTCAGTCTTGAATTCCTCCACCGTTGCGCAATGTCCTTATAAATTGTTTATCTTCCTCGGTCAGGTCTGCAGTATCAAGCAATTCAGGCCTCACCAGAAAGGTTCTGCGAAGAGATTCACGACGTCGCCAACGTTTAATCTCAAGATGATTACCGGAGAGAAGTACCGAAGGAACGGCAAGTCCTCGGAACTCCGGTGGCCGCGTATACTGCGGGTACTCGAGAAGTCCATTACAAAAGGAATCATCCAGAGCAGATTCACAACTACCAAGAACACCGGGGATGTGTCGGGATACAGCATCGACAAGGACAACTGCAGCCGGTTCTCCACCCGTCAGGACAAAATCGCCGATGGAAATTTCCATATCGACGAATATCTCGCGTACACGTTCATCAACCCCCTCATACCGGCCGCAAATAATGATCAAGCCGTCCTCTAAAGCCAGTTCCGTTACAAGGGACTGGCTGAGCGGGCGTCCTCCGGGTGTCGTGAGAACAACTTTTGACAAGGGCCTGGCCGCCTTGACCGACTCGAGACAAGCAGTCAATGGCTCGACCTTCATCACCATTCCGGCCCCACCACCATAAGGGTAGTCATCGGTTACCCGGTGCTTATCAAACGCAAAGTCGCGGATATTGTGGAGTGCAATATCAACCAGTCCTTTTTCAACAGCTTTCTTAATAATACTCTCGGAAAAAGGTCCGGAGAACATGCCGGGGAAAAGCGTTACCAGGTCGAACTTCATAAATCCATAAGCCCGTCCGGTGGACGTACGATCATTCGTCCGGCATCCAGATCAACATTCAGGACAACTTCTTCAGTTGCCGGAATTAATATTTCTCGTGTACCGGCCGTCACTACATACACATCATTACTTCCCGTTTCAAAAATATCCACCAACTCACCAAGGGTCTCGCCACCCTCTTTCTGCAGCACAAGTCCAATCAGATCACACCAGGAGTATTCTCCTTCAGGAAGAGGAGGAA
>JAQUHM010000406.1 GCA_028683595.1 Geobacteraceae bacterium
CTGATTTTGGTTTCATAAAATCACCGGGTTTTGAGAGTATTGATTCAATTCCCGGTAATTTTATCACACAGTATTTACAAAATACATCAATTAATTCAACTTGTTATGCTTTTTCAGGGACGACTAGATTAGCAACCAAAAACCGCTTTGTTACCCCTTACCCCGTAATCCGCACTACATACAGCTATTTCACCCCGGCTTTCAGCCGCTCTTGTTCGAGTTTCAATTTTTCAATTTCCAACTGTATCTTCAACTTCTCCAATTCCAGGTCTGTTACTGGACTGCTGTTTGTAGGCATCTTCTGCTCACTACTGGCTTCCATGGCCCGGGTAAAACAATCAGTATACTTGGCGGTTTTGAAAATAGAGTCTTTAATGCCTGAACAACGGGTGTTGTCATCACAGCAGGTAAAATAAATCCGCTTCAGGTCCTTCAGGTCAACCCATGCGGTGTTCTCTCCCCCCTTTGCGTTCTGCCCGTTTTTAAAATACCGGACATGGGCCCGGCCGTTCTCAACCGATTCCGCAGCCATGATCCCAAGCCAGGAAGTATTGCTTTCATAGGCAACCAAGGGGAAATCTTTCTTTACTATAGCGGCTACTGCATCCCCCACGGAACGCTCATAAACTTTCGTTCCGTCCGCCTTGGCAAGATATCCTACTCCCAGGGTTTCATCGCTGTCATGCGCGGGTTCTGCCTGGCTGATGGTAGGGGTCATCAGAACTAACAGTAATATAAGAACATATTTCATCGTATAACCCTCCTTTTTTACCAATAATGTATAATCCTTTGACGTTTGAAATTATCACAAAGGAGGAGGAAGAACAATGATTCTCCCCGGAAATTACTTTTTATGTGCGTCCCACTTGACCTCAACCAAAAAGCAAAAACTCAAAACCGCTTCCTCACCGCCTCGCCTCCGCATTCTCCAAATACCACCCATACATTCGCGTCACCCCTTCCGCCAACGTCACATGATGCTTCCAGCCCAGGGCGTGCAGCTTGGAGACATCGGTCAGTTTACGGAGTGTGCCGTCCGGTTTGCTGTCGTCGAAGACCACCTTTCCGCCAAATCCGACGATCTGGCGCACCAGTTCAGCCAGTTTAGCGATGCTGATGTCCTCGCCGGTGCCGATGTTGATGTGCGAGTTGCGGATTTCCGTGGTGCCGGGGGCGTAGGTGTCGGTGAAATCCCGGTTTCCCATCAGGTAGACGCAGGCTGCGGCCATGTCCTGGCACCAGAGGAATTCCCGACGGGGTTTGCCGGTCCCCCAGATCTGGACACTCTTGGCCGATACCCCGAACTTGTCGAGAATCGGCTGTGCTTCCTCTAGTGAAGAAACGCGCAGATCCGCGAGCAGCGTCTGCAGATCACCGGCTTCCAGCAACTTGGCCAAGTGCATCTTGCGCACCATGGCAGGAAGCACGTGGGATTTTTCCAGGTCGAAGTTATCGCCCGGCCCATAGAGGTTGGTGGGCATAACCGATATGAAATTGGTGCCGTACTGCAGATTATAGCTCTCGCACATCTTGATCCCGGCGATCTTGGCAATGGCATACGGTTCGTTGGTGTACTCAAGTTCGCTGGTCAGGAGGTAATCCTCCTTCATCGGCTGGGGACAGGCACGGGGGTAAATACAGGTACTGCCGAGAAACAACAGTTTCTTCACCCCATGCAGCCAGCTCTGGTGGATGATGTTGTTCTGGATCGTCAGGTTCTGATAAATGAACTCGGCCCGGTAGGTGTTATTGGCAATAATGCCCCCGACCTTGGCAGCGGCGAGGAACACGTAGTCTGGTTCCTCCTGTTCGAAAAAAGCGGCCACAGCCGTATGGTCGGTCAGTTCCAACTCCGAGTGGGTGCGGGTGACGAGGTTGGTGTAGCCCCGGTTGGTCAGTTCACCTACAAGTGCGGAACCGACCAGGCCCCGGTGACCAGCGATGTAGATTTTTGATTCTAGATTCATGGTTTAACTCGTTTTATTGGTTTGATTTGTTTAACTGGTTTGATTGGTAGATACGTTTTACTGGTTTAATTCGTTTAGTTAGTTAAATTCTTCCAACCAGCCAAACCAGTCCAACCAGTTAAACCAGTTTTCCCGCTCAACCAGTTCTTCTGTTCAGGTACGCGACCAAACCGTTAATCTTCCGTCCGACTTTGTCAGCGGTTTCTTTTAAGCCTGCCAAATCATCGGCTGTAATATATCCCTGGTCCAGGGCAACGTAAAGGTGGCTGGTTGTTTCTGCAAGGGAAGCTCGGGAATAATCCAGAAACTTCAGGAAGTCTTTCCGGCTATGGCGGTGAAAGCCTTCGGCGATATTGGCCATGACTGAAACGGCGCTACGCCTTATCTGGCATATCAAGTCATAATCCCTGCGAAATGCCTCAGACCGCGGCAAAGAATAAATCGCGCGAGTAAAAACCCGCGCATCCTGCCAACATTCAAGCTCTTCAAAACAGTTTATGGTTGCCATTCTCACCCCCAAGTCGATTGAATCCGTTTGGCTGAACAGATTAGCTCAAGCTAACGGTGGAAGCAAGTGGAACATGAACAACTGGTTTAATTGGTTTAATTAGTCCAACCAGTTCAACCAGTTCAACCAGTTCAACCAGCAAAACCAGTCAAACCAATATAACGTTTTCACTCGTGGTAGTTAAAGGTGTTGAAACCGTGTCTCCGACACAGTTCATCCCGCTTAGCTTCTTCCAAATCACCAAGCACCATCTCACTCACCAGTTCCTGAAAGCTAGTCTGCGGAACCCAGCCGAGTTTTTCCTTGGCCTTAGTCGGATCACCGAGCAGGGCTTCCACTTCGGTGGGCCGGAAGTAGCGGGGATCCACCCGGACGATTACATCGCCGGGTGAGGGGTAAGGGGTATCGTCTTTACTCCTAACACCTAACACCTCACTCCTCACTGACTCAACAATTCCCACTTCATCGAGACCTTCCCCTTCCCAGCGCAGGACGATGCCCAGTTCCGCAGCGGCAACGTTGACAAAGTCGCGCACGGAGTACTGCACCCCGGTGGCGATGACGAAGTCTTCCGGCTGGTCCTGCTGGAGCATGAGCCACTGCATTTCCACGTAATCGCGGGCATGGCCCCAGTCGCGCAGGGCGTTCAGGTTGCCGAGGTAGAGGCTGTCCTGCAGGCCGAGGGCGATACGGGCGATGGCGCGGGTGATCTTGCGGGTGACGAAGGTTTCGCCGCGCTGCGGGGATTCGTGGTTGAAGAGGATGCCGTTGCAGGCGTAAATGCCATAGGCTTCGCGGTAGTTGACGGTGATCCAGAAGGCGTACATCTTGGCCACGGCATAGGGCGATCGGGGGTAGAAGGGGGTGGTTTCCTTCTGGGGG
>JAQUHM010000407.1 GCA_028683595.1 Geobacteraceae bacterium
GCTGGAAAAGGGAGCACTTTCCATTTCATTGTCCAACTTGGACTTCAGAAAGGTCCCCGGGTATGCCGCATTCCCGAGAAGCCTGCAAACCTTGAGGGGCTTCGGGTGTTGGTGGTGGACGACAACGCCACCAACCGACGCATTCTTGAAGAGATGCTGCGTAACTGGCGTATGCGGCCCATCACTGCGGACGGAGGGCCCGCTGCCCTTGAGCTGCTGGCCGAGGCGAGCTCCGGCGAGCCCTTCCGGCTCCTCATACTGGATGTCAACATGCCGTTTATGGACGGATTCGAGGTTGCGGAAAAGATACGTGAGCATCCGGGGCTCGTGGGGAGCCCTATTATGGTGATCACCTCCTCGGGGATGAGGGGCGACGCCGCGCGATGCCGGGAACTGGGGATAGCAGCTTATCTGACCAAACCGGTCAAGCAGTCCGCGCTCCTGGACGCCATCATGACCGTTCTCGGGACGACCGAGCCCGAAGGTATCGATGCCCCCTTGATAACGCAGTACACGCTTCGGGAGGAACACCACCCCTTGCGTGTTCTTTTGGCCGAGGACAATGAGGTAAACCGGAAGATAGCCTTGGGGATGCTCGAGAAGCGAGGGCATACGGTTGTGACCGCCGAAAACGGTAAAGAAACGCTCGCAGCCCTTGAAGCGCAGGTAGGGCATCCCTTCGACCTGATCCTCATGGACGTGCAGATGCCTGAAATGGACGGACTGGAAGCAACGGCCCGCATCCGCGAAAATGAAAAGGGAAGCGAAAGACACGTTCCCATCATCGCCCTTACGGCCCACGCCATGAAAGGGGATAGAGAGGCATGTCTTGCAGCCGGGATGGACGGCTATATATCCAAGCCGCTCAAGGCGGAAGAGCTTGTAAAGACCATGGAGGAAGTGATAGCGGACCGAGATGGAATACTTTCTGGAGATCAGCTGACATGTGCCGCTCCGGGGCTATTCGACATGGCACAAGCACTTGCGGGTGTAGATGGAGATCTGGACCTTTTCCGAGAGGTCGTCGGTCTATTCCTGAAAGAATATCCAAAAACCATGAAGGAGATCCGGGAGGCCATAGACGAAAGTGATCCGCTCAGGCTGAACTGGGCTGCCCATGCGCTCAAAGGTTCGGTAGGTAATTTCGGCGCGTGTGGCGTCTTTGATCTTGCGAAACGCTTGGAAATGATGGGGGGGGAGAATGCCCTCAACGGAGCTGAGGAGACGCGCATAGCTCTTGAGAAGGAGTTGGTTTGCTTGAAAAAGGTGCTTGAAAATATCGTTATGGAGATGACTCATGAGAATTCTGATAGCTGAAGATGACGCGGTATCACGGCGTCTTCTTGAAGCCAAGCTGGTCAAATGGGGATACGATGTGGTTGTCGCCAGAACAGGCGACGAGGCTTGGGCTGAGCTCCGGAAAGAAGACGCTCCCAGACTCGCCATCCTGGACTGGATGATGCCGGGCATTGACGGGGTGACGCTATGTCGGAAGGTGCGAACCGAGATATGGGAGCCGTACACATACATCATTCTTCTGACTGCACTGTGCCGGGATGAGGATCTTGTCACCGGCATGGATGCGGGGGCGGATGATTACATCACCAAGCCGTTCAAGGCCAACGAGTTGAGGGTGCGTCTTCGCGCAGGGAGACGCATCATTGAACTCCAGAACGAGTTGATAGAGGCCAGAGAGGTTCTTCGGGAACAGGCCACTCATGATCCCCTTACCGGCCTGTGGAATCATGGGGAGATTCTCCGCATTCTCCGTTCTCAGCTGTCCAGAGCTGAACGGGAAGGCGCGGATGTCAGTGTAATCATGGCTGACCTGGACCATTTCAAGAATGTTAACGATATCCATGGACACATGGCAGGCGATGCCGTACTCCGACTAACAGCCCGGAGAATGCTTTCCCAAGTGAGGAATTATGATTATATCGGCCGTTATGGAGGCGAGGAGTTTATGGTCGTTCTTCCCGGTTGTGACTTGGAAAAGGCAGGAGTCCTTGCCGAAAGACTTTGTCAGTGCATAGGCGGTGAGAGCATGGACATCCCGGATGGTATGGTACCTGTTACCATAAGTCTTGGCGTAGTTACCACTAGCAAAGGGAAAAAATATGATACTGACACCCTTGTCCAGGCCGCTGACCTGGCCCTGTACCGTGCGAAGGAAAACGGGCGTAACCGAGTAGAAATTGTAATATGGAAGGACCGAGTTCTTGGCTGATTAGATGGTTTCGAGATTAGCTCTGCAGAAAAGAAAAGGGATTAGCCGTATAGCCAATCCCTTGTAATTATTTGGTTGCGGGGGAAGGATTTGAACCTTCGACCTTCGGGTTATGAGCCCGACGAGCTACCAGACTGCTCCACCCCGCGTCATGTGCGTAACTCAAACTTTATATCATAATGGCTTGACGGAAGTCAATCTATTATTTTAATAAATTCCTGTTGAGTGTGATTCCCCGATTATTCGGCAATTAGTATGGCATTTTTGCCGCTTTTTGCTACTAACTTGTTTGCTGCGTTTTTATCAAGCTTTCTGCCTGTCCGAACTCTGTACCAGATTCCTTTTCCAGAGACCGAATATTCTTCAATGCGGGCTGAGATGCCGTTTTTCTGAAGTGTTGCTTTTAAGCTCTGAGCGTCGGACTTTGCATGATAGGCAGCAAATTGAACAGTGTAGGTTGTTTTTTCGGGATCTTTTGCTGTTGCTGTCGGTTGAGCTGCTCCAAGGGTGGATACGGTTTTCTCTTTCTGTGCGGCAGGTTCTGTTATTCCTGCCTTTTCGGCAACATGTTTCTGCTGTTCAGGCCTGTCTTTTTGCGCTGGAGTTGTAACCGGTGTTGCCTGCCTGGGAGCCTTCTCCGGGGGGAGAGTATTTATCCCGCTCCCTATGACACCTTTCTCTCCCTTGGGTAAGGTATAGTAGAAGGTAAGGTCAGTTTCTTTGCCCTGTGCTGCTGTAACAGGCGCGGGAGATGGCGGTTCCTGGACTGTTCCCTCAAGTTTTGCGGTATTTTCCAAAGTAGCTGGCGTATTCTTCGGAAGGTATTTAAAGACCAGCCAACCGGTAGCAATTCCCAGCCCGTATATGGAGAAAAAACACCCCAGGATCAGAAGAAGAATAAACTTGACAGGACGCTTGCGCGGGCGATTCTTGTTGACCTGTTTTTTTTGGTTGTAATCGAGAGCCATGGCCTTCTGGTATTTCCTTTACATCCTTTCGGGTGCTGATACGCCTAGCAGTGAAAGGCCGTTTCTCAGAGTCTGAGCTGTGCATTTGAGGAGCAAAAGACGGGCAGCGGATAATTCCGGATCCTCTCCGATAACCCTGTGTTTATTGTAGAAGCTGTGG
>JAQUHM010000408.1 GCA_028683595.1 Geobacteraceae bacterium
GGGAAGAAAGATTTGAAATTTTGAGCCAAGATTTTTTTCACTCTCTACACTGATGAATCCATCATGCTGCTTAACGACACCATAGACTATTGAAAGCCCAAGGCCGGTGCCTTTGCCAACTTCCTTGGTCGTAAAGAAAGGCTCAAATACCTTCTTTGCCGTTTCCGTGTCCATGCCACAGCCGCTATCAGTGACGATGATGCTTGCATAGCTTCCTGGTCTTCCATATCCATGGGTTTTTACAAACAGATCGTCCATTTCGAAGCCATTGACATCGATGGCTAGTATTCCACCACCGGGCATTGCATCAACCGCATTTGTGACAAGGTTGATGAGCATTTGCCCCATTTGACCCCTGTCTGCATTTACTGTCTGGGCCCTGTCCGTTACCGTAACCCGGAAGTCAATGTCCTCACGGACAAGTCTTCTCAGCATATTTTCCGTGTCCCTGACAACTACCCCCAGATCCAGCGGTATGGTGGACAAAGTCTGCTTTCTACTGAAAGCAAGCAACCCTTGCGTCAGATCTGCTGCACGGGTTGCGGAGAACAGGATTTGTTCCATTGGGCGACGAAACGGACTATTCGTTTCCATTTTTGACAACAGGATATTGGCGTAGCCAAAAATCACCGTTAGTATGTTGTTGAAATCATGGGCAATGCCTCCTGCAAGCTGGCCTACGGCTTCCATTTTCTGAGATTGGGAAAGCTGAGCCATTAGTTCCCTGCGTTCCTCCTCGGCCTTTTCCCTCTCACTTATGTCCCTTATTGCGGCAAGATGAACATCCGTTCCTTTCCAGAAAAAATGACTTGCGGTAATTTCAACAGGGAATACCGTGCCATCCTTCTTCCGGTGCACGCGAATCGGTATAAGTTCCAGCTTGCCAGCCGTGGCACGAAGGGTTTCCTCCGGTTCCGCCGACAGATCAATTTTTTTCAGCGAGAGCAGCTCTTCCCGCTCATACCCGTAAAGTGCTGCAGCCGTTTGATTGGCTTCGAGGACATCCCCGGTTTCTGCGTTTATGAGGAACATCGCATCGGATTCCAGATCAAAGAGTTGCCGGTACATCCTTTCACTTTCCCTGACTTTTTCTTCGGCTATTTTTCGTTTTGTGACATCGTGCGATATGCCGACGATTCGATAAATGTGCCCACTTTCGTCGGCAACAGGTATGAGGGTTGTATAAATAGTAGAAGAACCGGTCTCAAAATCTGTTGTTTCCTCGTAACTCAGGGGAGATCCGGCTTCAACACAGCTGAGGTAGTTGGTTTCCAGGATCATCGCTATTTCGGTTGGGAGAATCTCGTCAAGGTACTTGCCTCTGATTACAGATACCGGGATACCGATGAGGTGCTCTTCAGCAACATTGATGTCGAGGATCTTGAATCTTTGTTCATGCGTAACCTCAACCAGGAAAATGCCGTCAAATGAGTTGTCGAAAACCTCTTGGTAGCGTTTTTCGCTTTTCAGTAGGCGCTCCTCTGCGATTTTACGCTCAGTGATATCTACTTGCGTCCCCACCAGGCGCAGGGCTCTCCCGTTTTCATCCCGGCTGACTGCCTTGCCCCTACCGAGAATCCACCGCCATCCACCGCTTTTTTCCCGCATGCGGAACTCAACTTCGAAACTCTCGACCTTGTTTTCAATGCAGTCGATATTGGTCTGTAAGACCCGCTCCCTGTCATCCGGATGAAGAAGATTGAGCCACGACTTGCTGCGTGTGGGAAATTCGTCCGGTTGGTAGCCGAGCATGCGATAGTAACCAGGACTGAAGTATCCACTGTCGGAAACAGTATCCCAATCCCATAAACCATTGCTTGTCGCATCCATTGCATAGGTAAACCGCTCCTCGCTTTTACGCAACGCTTCCGCTGAGCGCAAGTGCCGGAGACGTAAAACCATCAGCATCCCGAGAAGGGCAGTTGCGGCTGGGTAAATCACCATGACGGGGATCCCGATATTTACCAGAGATTCTTTAATGAACGGGCCAGGCAGGAGGACCATGAGGGTGAGCATGACGAGATGCACTACCACGCCAAATCCGTAGAGCTCCAAAAATGACAGTTCTGCCAGGTCCCTGCGGCGCCGATGTCTCCACATGATCCCGATTGTGCCGGAAAAGAGGATCACGGACACCCCCATCAAAGCCCCGCTGCCACCGAGGTACAAGCGGTAGAGAGATGTCGTTGCCATTGCGATAAAGGTTGGAACTGCTCCGAAAAACAGGCCGGATATGCAAAGCAGGATCGACCGCGTGTCAAAAATCATCCCCTGGTACCAATGCAAGGGACTCACCATGACAGCCACACCGATAGCCCCGAGGATAAATCCGCTAAAGGCTTGGCTTGAAAGCAACCGGTCTGTTTTTCGATTGAGCGCCAGAGTGTCGTAAAGGAGGCACATGGCAAGCAGCAATGCAGAATTATTGAAGAGACCAGAAAGAATTTGGTTATCCATTACACTCCCAGAAGTTGTAAAGCAGCTTCAAATTTCACGCCTTGAAATGTAGTCCCTTTGACCATTTGAGTCAGTACCTTTGATGTTCCTGAGGACCGCTACCCTCTCAGGGTCAATCTTGTCCGAATTGTCGATAGAGATGTTGCTCATAGATCATCCTTGCCGTTTCCATGGTGCGCTGCTCTCCTAATGCAACCAGGTCCGCATATATGAGGATCGGATGCACGGCGTCATCTGCCCCGAAACCATTTTGAGGCCAGAACCGTTCAAAAATCTCCACGTTGCCGTTCGGGTCTTTTTCAAGTCTGTTGGCGACTACCAGTTCAGTCAGACGGTCCTTGTCCGCATACAACGTGATGTTCCCGGTTTCAAGTCCTTGGTCAGTTTTGCTGCGGCAACTTCTCCCCCCCATTGGGCAATAGCGGGATCCAGATGGACGTTTTTCCACCAGTCGCCTTCGCCGTGGAAGCGGCCAAGCAGCAACTTGGGTTTGAGATAGTCCGCATATGCCGGTATCCACCGCTCAAACAAGGTCTTCCTGTTAAGGAGCTGTTTTCTCATTTCGAGGAGGTAGCCTTTCTGGATCATTTCGGCAATGGCACTGCTCACTGTTCCCAAAGCAACACTGGTCATTTTGGCAAGTTCACGATACGGCCTGTCGGTGAGTTCCGGTCTGCATAGCAGCAGGAAGGGGATTTTCAGGCCGATTCCTTTGAAGATACGGCCGATAGGCCGGGCGATTTCTTCCTTTTCCGGCTTGTTACCTTTTACATAGATGTACAAAGATGGTTGATCAAGGAAGGCGTTTCCGGCCGTGTCGATGAACTGAGTGCAACCGTGCAGTCTCTCTGCGGCTTTGCTGTTTACGTAGTTTGTTGCCAGCAGGAGGGGG
>JAQUHM010000409.1 GCA_028683595.1 Geobacteraceae bacterium
AGACAGGGCAGCAAATATTACCAAGAGCCTCCTCAACTTCAGCCGGAAGAACCTCATACATTCTCAACCGACTGATATCAATGAGATCATACGAAATGTGGACAAGTTCCTGACAATGGTTATAGGCGAGGATATCCGACTCGAAACTGCCTGTGGGGAACAAGCCCTGATGGTAACTGCAGACATCGGCCAGATAGAGCAGGTCTTGATTAACCTTGCCACCAATGCACGTCATGCAATGCCGCAGGGCGGGACTTTGTCGGTCACCTGCAAGGTTTTTGTTATGAATCCTGAATTCGTAAAAACACGCGGTTTTGGCGAGCCTGGGCACTATGCTTTAATTACGGTGGCCGATACCGGTACAGGGATGGACAACAAAACACAAGAAAGAATTTTTGAGCCTTTCTTCACCACCAAGACGCTCGGAAAAGGGACAGGACTTGGTCTGTCAATTGTTTACAGTCTCGTCAAACAGCACAAAGGGTATATAGAGGTAGCCAGCAAAACCGGCAAAGGTACAACCTTCCGGATCTATCTGCCTTTGACCCACAATAAGCATATATCAGAAGAACAAATACCAGGAACTTCTCTGCGTGGCGGAACAGAGACGATACTTCTCGCCGAAGATGATGAAGCACTGCGGACCCTTACCAAACAAATCCTGACAGATTATGGTTACCGGGTGATTTCTGTTTCAAACGGAAAGGAAGCAATACAATCATTTTCATCCAACAAAAATTCAATCCATTTACTGCTTTTCGATCTGATCATGCCGAAGAAAAACGGTAAAGAAGCATATGACGAGATTAAAGAAATATCTCCCGATGTACGAATACTTTTCATGAGCGGTTACACTGCTGACATTCTTGAGTCAAAGACCCTTAGAAACCAGACGGAAATCCTCGTAAAACCCTTCACCGCGATTGAATTGGCGAGCCGAATACGGTCGATACTTGACAAATGACGGTATGAAAACCAGAAATTCTCTCCAAATCTCTACCCTTGAGTGGCATCCTCATCGACACAGGCACAGACGTTCCAGCAATTCCTCTTGCATACCTCATATAATACAACTGTATGTTGCTCATCGGTTGTTAGAGCGGCAGGCGCAAAAAAAACTGCTACTATTCAAACTATCCGCACCGTAAACATGTCATTCAGACCACCAACTTCAGTAATTATTTTTGGCAACTTGTTTTCCCGTACTTTGACACGCAGTCTCCCCAAACTATGCTTTTTCACCCAAGGGGAATCGCCCAACTGACCCCTCTGTTGCGGCAGGAAGATTTTGTCGCAGTGCCGTACCGTTTCGTTTTCCTTTTCATCTCCACACAGGGAGGCAAAATCTGGAGCGTTGATGCTCAAAGATCCGGCAAAAACCACCCGACCGAATAAGTAGACGGGGAAAGGACCTACTTTCTGCCCGCATACAAACTACAGAGGTTCACCAGTACTTCGCAGGCCTTTTGCATGGCCGGAACCGCGATCCACTCTTTTCGAGAGTGGAAGAGCATGCCACCGGTAAACAGATTGGGCGTGGGCAACCCCATGAAACAGAGCCTGGCTCCATCGGTTCCGCCACGGACTGACTTGCGTACTGGCTTTACCCCGGACACCGTCATAGCCTGCTCTGCCAAGGCAATACTATCCGGATGCAGCATCAGAATCTCGCTCATATTCCGGTACTGTTCGGTGACGGTAATTTCTATCACGAGTCCCGGATAGCGCAGCGAAAATGCTTCCTTCAGCCGCTCTAGCAATTCAACTCGGCGCTGGTTCGCAATGGCATCGAAGTCCCGCAGGATATATTTCAGGGTTGCCCGACTCTCATCGCCTTCGAGTCCGGCAAGATGAAAGAAACCCTCCCTCCCCTCGGTGTGTTCTGGGACCTCGAATTCCGGCAGGGAAGCCGCATAGCGGGCCGCGATCTGCCCGGCGTTAATCATCCTGTTTTTGGAGTAACCAGGATGAGCATTGATGCCCCGGAATTCAACCACGGCTCTCAGGGCATGAAAACACTCAATCTCGATCTCGCCGACCATCCCCCCATCCACGGTATAGCCAACGTGTCCAAACTTATGCACAGCAACATGATCCGTACCGCGACCAACCTCCTCATCCGGCGTAAAAACGATACGGAGTTCCGGGTGGCAGAGTTCGGGAAAGCGTGAAAACACCGACAGGACAGACATAATCTCTGCAATGCCTGCCTTATTGTCCGCTCCAAGCAGGGTTTTACCCGAGGCTGTGATAATGGTCTCGCCCTTGAACAGCAGAAGTTCGGGAGAATCCTCCGGCGAAAGGATCAGTGTCGGGTCATCGTCAAAAGTGATAAATCCTCCAGTGTAGTTTTCATGGAGGACCGGAGAAACATTTTCACCTGATTCGGCAGGAGATGTATCCATGTGCGCAAGCAGTGACAGCGGCGCTGCCGTTACCCCAAAAGAAGCCGGCAAGGTAGCATATATATATCCGTACTCATCAAGGGTAACAGGGAAAAGTCCAAGCTCCTGAAGCTCCGTCTTGATCATTTGTGCCAGCTCCAGCTGGGATGGCGTGGACGGGCTGGCTTTACTTTCTTCGCAGCTCGCGGTGTTAATTCTCACATACCGGCAAAATCGTTCCACCACATCTCTACGCAGAAATCCAATCAGATGATCGTTGTTGGACATCTTCCTGACTCCTTATCGCGAATACTGCAGTTATACCAGAAGGAAAACCTGTACTGCAGAGAGAACTAAACCAAGCCTTCCGTTGAAGACTTACAATCAACCTGTTTTTACCAGGAGAACGTGATCATCGATAAGAAAAGCACCATTCGATATGTTCGGTATGAGTCACATGACTTCAAGGATCTACTTCTCTTTCTCAAGAAACTGAATAGCGAAGGAGAGGAGACATGAAAATGATAAAATTCTGGCGAATATTTTATTTGATCTGCGCGTTTTCTTACCTTTTCGGATGTGCATCCCAGATAAGATTCCGTCTTTTACGAGACCCTCTTAGATTGCAGGAACATCTCCCCTTTTTCGGAACAGGGGGACGCCCCTGACAATCTTCCATAGCAATCAGCTCAGATCTCGCCCTACCCTGGCAGCCGGGCATGGAAAACCACATGGCGCAGTCCGCCGCGTCCGGGTCGTTTTGAGGTTACCGTGAATCCTGCGCTCCGCAACCGTTGCACGTACCCTTCGTCGTAATTCTCACCCCAAACCGCCAGCACACCACCTGCTGTCAAGGCAGCCCGCATCGACTCGATTGACCGGCTGCCATAGAATGGGTCATTGGTCCGGTCGGTGTTGGCTCCAGGCCCCTGGTACAGGTCAAG
>JAQUHM010000410.1 GCA_028683595.1 Geobacteraceae bacterium
CCCATAACCAATTACGGACTTGCTATTGCCTACTCGCTTGGCATCTTTGCTCGGGCGCTGCGTCCTTTCCCGGGTGCGCTTGATGTATATCAGCAAAACCTTTCTCAGTGATGTGTTGCTGGATAAGGCTGGAAGCACTATTCTGACGTGGGAATTCCGTTGACCTGAAAAAAACCGGTACTGTCGAAATACTCCCGGATCCTGCAG
Source organism: Geobacteraceae bacterium (assembly GCA_028683595.1). Classification (GTDB taxonomy): domain Bacteria; phylum Desulfobacterota; class Desulfuromonadia; order Geobacterales; family Geobacteraceae; genus RPRC01. Next base: position 208 of record JAQUHM010000410.1, read on the forward strand.
TCGAGGGGGTCTGGGAGTGAACCGGTTTCTTGTTTGTGGTTCCCTGTGCGCATGGGGCTGCCTGGGCTGTGACATTCCGTGTCCATATGTATTCTGTGCAAAATCATTTTTCTTACATCTCTTCAAAGACATTCCTGTTTTAACATAAACTCTCCATCTTTTCTCCTTCTCCCCATAGGTGACCCTACCTCACTCATCATAACTTTCTTTCCCTGCAGGCCTTTCCTGGTGGCTCTTGGTTCTCACCGAAGATGAAGATAGTGTTGGGCCCGGCCAGAATCAATTCTGTTTGAGTTTATAGGTCTATGGATAAAAGATTATCAAATAGCTTGACCTGGATTAATAGGTTATGCTATACGATAAAAATATATCGGTAAGTATTCTCTTAAATAACTAAATATATTAGTATCTTTATATATCAAATTGATAAATGCTCAAGTTGACAAGCTGCCCCAGTCCGGTGTCTTTCTGCTAAGCTTCAAATCCTTTGGCAGTTTGACATGAGTGGGGAGCAGTTTGTTTCGTCCACGTACTTGGTGGAGAATTTGTTCGAACACAGTCAATGCCCTTAATTCTAGGGAAAGTTGTTGGTGTGTGGAGCGGATGCCAGTGTTGTTCTGGTAATGCTGACCATATGCGAATTGATGTATTCGTGCGTCAAGAATCCGAGGCATGGATGATAATTCATGATTTTAGCAGGCTCCGTACCTGAAGATTAGTAGAGCGCGGTGAGAGCAGGCAAACATACAATAAAACCGGAGAGGAGAAAAACATGGCAGTTTGCAAGTGCAGCGGCGAACAGGTTGCTTCACCGCAGGATGTAGAACTGATGGAATTGCTTGGTCATTATCGCGATTACGAAGGCGGATTGATCCCGGTCCTGCAGGGGGCGCAGGAGATTTATGGCTATCTGCCGGCGGAAGTGCTGGAAAAGATTTCGCAGGAACTGAGCCTCCCGTTCAGCGAGGTATTCGGGGTAGTTACTTTCTACGCCCAGTTTCACCTGAAGCCGCGGGGACGCAACATCATCCGTGTCTGCCTGGGAACTGCCTGCCACGTGTTGGGTGGATCCAAGATCTTCGCTGCTCTGCAGGACGAACTGGGTGTGGAGAATGGCGGAACCACTGACGACCTGCGTTTCACTCTGGAATCCGTGGCCTGTATCGGCGCCTGCGGCCTGGCTCCGTGTATTATGATTAACGACGATACCCATGGCCGGCTGGTGCCGAGCGATATGAAAAAAATCCTGGAACAATATGAATAGGGAGGGTTGCAAATAATGAGCAATTTACAGCAAATGCGCTCCGGGATTGAGGAGAGCTATAAAGGGAAACTCGATCGGGCCCGGATTGTGGTTGGGCTCGGAACCTGCGGCATTGCCGCTGGCGGCAACAAGGTTATGGAGGCCATCAAGGGCGAAGTGGCGACCCAAGGTCTTGATGTTGACATAGATTTCACCAGTTGCATCGGTATGTGTTTTGCTGAGCCGGTGGTTGAAATCTCGCTGCCCGGCGCGTCCAGCGTTATCTATGGCGGAGTATTTCCCGAAAACGTGTCCAAGCTGATCGCGGGTCACCTGATTGCCAAGACGCCCGTCACAGAGATGGCGCAAATTCAGATTCCCGGCGATGCATCCCCCTACGACGGAATTCCGGTCATGGACAAGTCCGGCTACTACGCAAAACAGCTGCGTTCCGTTACCTCACGTCTTGGACGTACCAACCCGGAAAGCATCGAAGACTATATCGCCACCGGCGGCTACGCGGCGATCGAGAAGGCCATCTCCATGGACCGTCTCGACATCGTCAACGAAGTCAAGAAATCCGGACTCAGGGGACGTGGGGGCGGCGGCTTTCCCACCGGCACCAAATGGCAGTTCGTGCACGATGCCGTAGGGAGCAAGAAATACATCGTCTGCAATGCCGACGAAGGCGATCCCGGCGCATTCATGGACAGAAGCGTCCTGGAAGGCGACCCGCATGCCATTCTGGAAGGGATGCTGATCGCCGGTTATGCAATTGGTTCCGACGAAGGCGTCATCTACTGCCGGGCCGAATACCCTCTGGCCATCAAGCGTCTCAACCTGGCCATCGAAAAGGCAGAAGAGATGGGCCTCATGGGCAAGAATATCCTGGGTACCGGTTTCAACTTCACGGTGAGGATCAAGGCCGGCGCAGGCGCATTCGTCTGCGGTGAAGAGACCGCGCTGCTGAACTCCATCGAAGGGAAGCGTGGCATGCCGCGCGTGAGACCTCCGTTTCCGGCACACAAGGGACTGTGGCAGAAACCGACCTGCCTCAACAATGTCGAGACCTTTGCCAACATCCCCTTCATCGTAAGAAACGGTGGAGAGTGGTACGCGGCCATGGGTACCGAGAAGAGCAAGGGGAGCAAGGTATTCTGCCTTACCGGCAAGATCAACAACACCGGTCTGTGCGAAGTTCCCATGGGCATCACGATGGGCGAGATCCTGAACGACATCGCCGGCGGCGTTCTGGGCGGCAAGAAGTTCAAGGCGGTACAGAGCGGCGGTCCCTCGGGCGGCTGTCTCCCCACCGAAAAGCTCGACCTGCCGATCGACTACGACTCGCTGATCGGAGCAGGGGCAATGATGGGCTCCGGCGGCCTGGTGTTCATGGATGAGGAAACCTGCATGGTGGACGTTGCGAAATTCTTCCTCAACTTCACCCAGCTGGAATCCTGCGGCAAGTGTACCCCCTGTCGCGAAGGCACGAAGCGTCTCCTGGAAATCCTCGAGCGCATCTGTGTCGGCGCTGGTGTTCCTGAAGACATCGATACCCTGGAGCGTCTTGCCAAGGTCATCAAGAGCTCGGCGCTGTGCGCCCTCGGACAGACTGCTCCGAACCCGGTTATGACCACCTTGAGGTACTTCCGTGACGAGTACGAAGCGCACATTGTCGACAAGCGTTGTCCGGCCGGCGTATGTCCTGAACTTCTGACCTTCTGCATCGTGAAGGACAAGTGTGTCGGCTGCGGGCTCTGTATCAAGGCCTGTCCGGTTGGTGCAATCAAAGGCGAGAAGAAGCAGGCCCATGTCATCGACGGTAAAGCCTGCATCAAGTGCGGCGCCTGCGTGCCAACGTGTAAATTCA
>JAQUHM010000411.1 GCA_028683595.1 Geobacteraceae bacterium
GCAAACAGGGGGCGCAACTCCTCATCTTGGGGAGCCAGGCAGATCCCGGCGGGGAAAGTATCCTTCTCGCCGGCTATCTGGGCAAGCCTGTCTGCAATTTCGGCCGCGGAAAGGATGGAATCCGCCGACCCGGTGGCGATGGCGTTTTGCGGCATGAAAGGGTTGATGGCCGTTTCCGGATCCTGGACGAGGACGATTCCGCCCTCTTCCTTGATCCGCTTCACTCCCTCGGCGCCATCAGACCCGAAGCCGGAGAGGACAACGGCAATGGCGCACTGCCCCAAATCAGCAGCAAGCGAGGTGAAAAAGCGGTCAATGGGGTGAGGTGGTCGTCCCGACTCAGGAGTGACCAATCGTAACCGACCGCCGTCCACGGTCAGATCTTTGCCGGGAGGAGCCACATGAACGGTGTTCGGGCACAGCGGTATGTCGTCTTCGACGGGCAGCACCTGCATGGAGGTGTGATGCCTGATGATGTCGGCGAGCAGTGAAGGGCCTTCCGCAGGGAGATGCATAATCACCACAAAGGAGAGGTCGCAATCGGCGGGGAGGGCTGTAAAAATCTGCTCCAGAGCCTCATGGCCGCCGGCGGACACCCCGATGCCAACCGTAATGGGAATGAGGGGAGCCGTACCCCTTCCTTCGATGGCGGATTCAGCCTTTGGGGCGTGGCTTGATGACTGCTTCTTAAGGGCCATGGGCATTTACCTCCACCGGCTCAGGCTTAAACGAGCTGCGGATTCAAGTGGGGACAACAGTATGAGACCGGTTATGAGCAAGGGGATGGAAAACGACTCAAGCCATCGCAAACCAGGCGTTTGCGTATAGGCATATTCCGAACCGGCAGTTTGCGCCACTGTCTATGAACATGCTCAGAAACGTGAGGCTCTTACGATTTTTCCCTTGGTTGAAATACTATCCGAGGAGAGCATCAATTCAGGATTCGGCTAAACCGGGCAGGCAGTCGAAACGAGGCGACGCCGTCCGCTGTCCGTTACCTCATTTTCCGCTGACAAGTCAAGCTGGCTTTCCTTTTTCATCGATTCTCTCCTCAGTTAGGCCGCACCCGGATGAGGCGTCGCTGGTCCGTGAAAAATATGGCGAAGCAACGCTTCGTTCCTTCCTGGAGAAGCACCTTGGCTGGCCATGCGAAACTCTTGGATGGGGAAGTGATGAGGAGAAGAAAAGCGAGAAGACTGAGGTAAAATGCTATTGAGCGTTGCATGCAATCTCCCATTGATGCGGTAGATGAAGTGGCGCCATTATCGGAAACGTAAAAAGTGCTCTGCACGGCACATATCATGCTCTACGCAATAAACACTTGCCCCGCTATCTCGCGGAGTTTTGCTATCGTTTCAACCGCCGGTTTCAAATGCACATTATGGTGGACAAACTCGTTTATGTTGCCCTGCGGACTGAACCTGTCCCTCAGCGCCTTTTGTAATTGGCTGAAGTTCGATGGTAATCAGATTCTGTTAAGCGAGTAGCCTGATCCACAAACTCGCAACCGCAGACAACACCAAGGCAGAGTCTCACGGCTCTGCTTTTTTATTCTGCGGAGGAACCAAAATTCCATCCATCATCGAGTTCGTTCCACTATGCCCCGGTTGCCACGTTCTTGATACGCACATCACTTGACGTAGAGGCGCTTGCTGTGTCCCTTGCATGCCGTACAGCTTTACTGATGGTGCTGCGACTACATCCCACCGTTTTTTGAACGATGCTCCACGAGCTACCGCTGGCGAGCAACCGATTGATGGCAGCATACCGCGCCTGATCGGCCTGACGCCCCCGATACTTGCCAGCTACCTTGGCCTTGTCTATACCTTGAGCCTGTCGCTGTCTGCGTTGTTCGTAATCACGCCGGGCGATGGCCGCCAGCATATCCAAGAGCATGTGATTGATTGCGCCGAACATGCGCGCGTCGAATTCGTTTTGCTGAGGGGCCAGATGTTGCCAGGTTGTGGGGACATTCACCGCAACGATGCGCACCTCGCGTTCGCGAATAAGCCTTTTTAACGTTTCCCATTCGGCACCCGCCAGACGTGACAGGCGATCCACATCCTCGATCAACAATACATCTTGCGGTCGACTGTCGGCGAGCAATCGGAACAATTCGGGACGATCCAGATGTGCACCGGATTCATTCTCTGCGTAGTAGTTGCAGATATTGACGCCTCGCTCACGTGCAAACTGATCCAGGATACTGCGGGCACGTTGAGCATCCTGTTCATCGGTTGACGCCCGCAGGTAGGCTCGGACAAAGAAAGACATTGGTACCATTAGGGTCACTTTAGCGAACTGGTCTATTTGAGGTTGATTGATATTCGATAGAGTACCATATTTTGCTAGTTCGGCAAGGGGGTACTCTATTCGAACTTGACATGGCGACCGATCACATTAAACTAAGTTCAATAAACCAAGTCTAATCGAGGTGCCATTATGCAGACATACAACATTCACGAAGCTAAAACCCATTTATCTCGGCTGGTGGAGCAAGCCGCTAAAGGTGAGCCGTTCGTTATCGCCAAATCCGGCAAGCCATTGGTCAAGGTTATTCCGCTCACTGCGCCTGGGCTTTCCCAAATCAAACGGTTTGGCTTTATGGCTGGACAAATACGCGTGCCGGATGACTTCGACCAGATGGCCCAAGCAGAGATAGTGAAGATGTTTGAAGAGGGCGTATGAAGCTGCTGCTGGACACTCACCTGCTGCTATGGGCAGCGCAGGGCATTGAATATTTACCACCGGAAGCCCAAATGTTGATGAGCGAACCTGAAAACGAATTATTCTTCAGTGTCGCCAGTCTATGGGAAATCGTTATCAAATGCGGATTGGGCCGTGAAGATTTCAAGGTGGATCCACGCATACTGCGACGTAGTCTGTTGGACAACGGCTACTATGAACTGCCGATTCTTAGTGAGCATGCGGTAGCCATCGGTGCCTTGCCGCCAATCCATAAAGATCCCTTTGATCGCCTACTCGTCGCGCAGGCCACTGTCGAGGGTATAACGTTACTGACGGCCGATATACAGGTGGCCAAATATCCCGGTCCGATACAACGCATCTAACAATGGCAGGATAAAATAAAATACTGACAGTACTATCGGAAGCTGATCGCGCAGCATGCGAGCTCCCATGAAAGGGGCTCCAGATGCAGTTCGTCTATGCGACGCATCAGCGCCAAATCATTGCTGCTGACCTGTTTGGGGCGATAGTAGACGCTGCTGCGGCTTATGCCAACCAATTCGGCCTGCCGTTTGATCGAAAGCACATGCCTGCGGTTGATTATCGCTTTGCGCTCAGCAACCCCGCCTTGG
>JAQUHM010000412.1 GCA_028683595.1 Geobacteraceae bacterium
CTACCTGGTGCTGACCCATCCCCATCCCGATCATCAGAACGGGTTGCTTTTTCTGGCTAGGAATTTTCCGGTTGGCGAGTTCTGGGAAAGCGGCATTCATGATGGGAACAGCGAATACCTGGCCTTGAAAAAAATCCTGAAGGAGAAGCATGTAGCCGTTCGTCGGATCGATGCATCGTCACGTCCGATATCCCTTGGCGGAGTCATAATCGAGCCTCTTTCCCCCCGGAGGTCACTTGCAGTTGCAGGAACGTCAAGCAGTGGTAATCTGAACGAAACGTCCCTCGTGTTTCGACTGCGTTACGGTGAATTCTCGGTCCTCTTTACCGGTGACATCGGTCAGGACACTGAAAAGAGGCTGGTAGAGGAATCTTCAGGACTGCGTTGCACAATTCTCAAGGTGCCTCACCACGGAAGCAGGACCTCTTCATCGGAGCTTTTTCTCGCGGCCACTTCGCCGGAGTGTGCTCTTGTCAGCGCGGGATATGGCAATCGTTTCCGACTACCGGCTACGGCAACTCTGGTGCGTTTGCGGCGACGGGGCATACCAATCTACCGCACTGATCTGGATGGAACAATAACCGTTACTCTCGAAGACGGCAGGTGGTCTGTCGCTACTTTCCGGGAAAATAGGCATTTTCATTGACAACCTTCCGATTTCTTTGATAGTTTGTGGGCCGATAGAATCACCTTTTTTAGCGGTCGTGAAGTGAATAACGGGTGTTCGGGGTATCCTGAATGGAAAAGATTCTTGTCGTTGAAGATGATCGATTTTTTCGGGAGATGTACTCCCACCTCCTGAGTGGCGAAGGGTATGAGGTTCATACCGCAGCTTCGGTGAACGAGGCAATGGGGCTATTACGGGAGACAGAGTATCACCTGATCATCTCCGATCTGGTCATGCCCGGTGAGACCGGGATTGATCTCCTGTTTCAGGTGAAACGGCATAATCCGGATATCGACGTTATCATGGTGACCGGTAATACCAACGTGGAATCGGCTATCCACGCCTTGAAAAACGGGGCGCGGGATTACCTTCTGAAGCCGGTTAATCCTGATGAGTTCAGGCATACCGTGGCCCTTTGCATGGAGCAGCGTCGTCTCCTGAACGAGAATACCGAGCTGAAAGGCCTCGTCCATCTTTTTCAAGTGGGCCAGACGATCGCGAACTGCCTTGAGATTGAACGCCTGGGAACCCTGGTAGTGGATTCTTTTGTCAATGAACTGGGTACGGACAGGGCGTTGGGGATCTTTCCGGATGAGGACGGCCGCTTGTCCCTGCGGGAGTTGCATGGTGTCGGATTTGAAGAAGCGGAGTTGATCTCTGAAACCCTCCTGTCCAAATACTCGGGAAGTGCGGATACCTTCTGGCTCCGGGAAAGGCTGTCGGACCTGCTCCCTGCGGCTGCTGATTCCGCTGCTCAGCTTTTTGAGGGAATGGATGAAGTGCTCATCCTGTTTGTCCGTTCGAAGAAAGACCTCCAGGGGATCGTGGCACTCTTTACTCCTGAGATTGGTTCGCTGCCGGTTGACATCAATCAGCGAAGCCTTCACTTTCTTCAGAACCAGGCGTCGCTTGCTTTTGAGAATGCCGCCCGCTTTGCTTCGGCGCGCAATCTGCTCTACATTGACGAACTCACCGGCCTGTTCAACTACCGCTATCTTGATCTGGCCCTTGACCGGGAACTGAAGAGGGCGGAACGTTACGGATCAAGTGTTGCGCTGCTCTTTATCGACCTGGATCTTTTCAAGGGAGTGAACGACACCCACGGACACCTTATCGGCAGCCGCGTTTTGGGAGAGGTCGGGTCGCTGCTGCGGAAGTCGGTGCGCGACGTGGATCTGGTGATTCGCTATGGCGGTGACGAGTATACCATCATCCTGGTTGAGACGGATGCGGCGAGCGCTGCCCACGTTGCGGAGCGTATCCGTGTTACCATCGAACGTCACAGATTTATTGCTGATGAAGGGTATGATATCCATTTGTCCGCCTGCATCGGGTTTGCCTGTTTTCCTGAAGACACCAACTCGAAGCTCGAACTGCTCGAAGTGGCGGACAAGGCCATGTATCGTGGTAAATTCAGTGGCCGGAACCGGGTGTTCCGGGCAATGATTGAAGAATAACATCAGCAAGGAGCCTGCCGGACTTAGGAAGTTGAAGCGAAAATTCGGCTGGGCGAGGACATATTTTGTCGATTTTGCAGGGTAATAGTTGTTCTCTTACCCAATGAAGCGGCGAAATATGGACCGTCCAGACGGATTTGCAGCAGATTTACCTTAAGTCCGACAGACTCCTAGAGAGAAGGGACAGGTATTGTGGCGTTAACCGGCATTAAAGGATTCAATGACATACTTCCCGGCGAGGTCCGGAAATGGCAGCATGTGGAAACGACAGCCCGGCGTGTATTCGAGACCTACGGCTTCTCCGAGATTCGGGTTCCGGTGCTTGAGAAAACCGAGCTTTTTGCCCGATCCATCGGTGATGCAACCGACATCGTGGAAAAGGAGATGTACTCTTTTGTCGACAAGGGGGGAAATGCAATTACCCTTCGGCCGGAAGGTACGGCCGGGGTTATCAGGGCTTTCATCGAACACAAGCTCCATGTGGCAGACTCGGTTGCCAAGCTTTACTACATGGGTCCCATGTTCCGCTACGAGCGGCCGCAGAAAGGACGCTACCGGCAGTTCCACCAGATCGGGGTTGAGGTGGCAGGTGTTTCGGACCCGAAGGTCGATGCCCAGGTACTGACCATGCTCTGTCATTTCTTTGCCGAGCTTGGCCTGGTCGAGCCACGGTTGCAGATAAATTCCCTCGGTTGCCACGAATGCCGGCCGGAGTATCGTCAGAAACTGCGGGACTTTCTCCGGGCTCGTCTGGATTTGCTCTGTGACGACTGCAAACGACGCTACGAAACCAACCCTCTCCGGGCCTTGGACTGCAAGTCGGCAGGCTGCAAGGAAGCTACCGTCGGTGCACCATCGGTTCTCGATAACCTCTGTGCCGGTTGTGACGACCACTTTGCCAAAACAAGGAGCTATCTGGACTCGGCCGGCACCGCCTACCAAATTAACCCGCGCATGGTTCGCGGGCTTGACTACTACACTCGCACCACATTCGAGCTGGTTACGGAGCAGCTTGGCTCCCAGAGCGCGGTGGCGGCCGGCGGCCGTTATGACCGCCTCATCGAGGAAATGGGCGGTCCGGCGTATCCCGGGATCGGCTTTGCCCTGGGCGTTGAAAGGGTTGTCCTGCTGCTTGACGATGAAGGCTTCGGCAGACGTCCGGATCTCTTTATTGCCTTTCACGGGGAGCC
>JAQUHM010000413.1 GCA_028683595.1 Geobacteraceae bacterium
GCCTGGCTAGGTGCCTTTTCCGGTGCTCTCCTGGTGGTAAGGCCGGGGATCGAGCCATATTTGATGGGTGTCTTGATCACCGGGTGCTTCCTTTTTCAGGATACCCGTCGAAGTCTACTTTTCTATGCCGTAGGATCGCTAAGCTTTGTCTGCTCTGCGCTCTATTTTCATCCTGAATTTCCCATCCTGCTTTCCTCGCTCGTGAACGCGGCCCTTGCCACTTTCCTTGCCTTCGTTATATCTCGGATAGTTTTCAGGATGCGCCTGGATAGCTTCCGGAACGCTCAAAATATCGCCGGGCAGAGAAGGGTTATGCAGGAGTCCGTTGAGTATCTGCAGAAGCTTTCCTACCTGGATCCCCTGACCGGGATTGCCAACCGCCGCTTTCTGGAAATGTCCCTTTCGAGGGAATGGAAACTGGAGTCACGGTCGGGGCAGCCGTTGTCCGTAATCATGATCGACATTGACTGGTTCAAGCTATTCAACGATACTTACGGACACATCCCTGGTGATGACTGTCTCCGGCAGGTAGCGGCTGCCCTCGAATCGGCGGTCAGGCGGCCAAGCGACCTGGTCAGCAGGTATGGTGGTGAGGAGTTCTGTATTCTTCTCCCCATGACGGCACGGGAAGGTGCTATTTTTACCGCGAAACGCATGATGAAGGCAATTCACAATTTGAAAATTCTTCATCGTTCGTCCATCATTGGTCAGGTCACGGTGAGTATGGGTATTGCAACCCGACTGCCCCATCATTCCGAACATTACGACAGTCTCGTTCAATCGGCTGACACGGCACTCTACCATGCCAAGATTGCAGGAAAGAACCGCATTGCCTGGTGCTGCCCCGTTTCGGTGGAACAGTCTCCGGAACGGGAAAAATCATCGTCAGCTTTCCACAAATCCATCACCCTGGATTGTTCTGCCGGTTACGAGATGGAGAACCGGCCGGGGCCCAGTAACCTGCCTCCTCCTCATTAGCTCCACTTCACAAAAATCAGACAGGCTGCGGGATTCCAGTGTTTTTCTTTCTGTCGGCATCGTGCATGAAAGCCGTACGAGAGACTCCGTGAAAGCCCCAGTCCAGAGCGAACAGCTCTGTTTCAGGGGTTCCGGATGAATATGAAATAGAACTTCATCGTTGTATTGATCTGCCCAAAAACGTACTATTTCCCTGTACCGTATAACTCGCACCTCTCTTTCCCCGGGAAAATCTGCAGAATAATTCCGGAGAAGTGAAGGTACCCTGCTTGTGCCGGAAGGATTCCGGTGCATTTGATCAGGGTAATGGAACTGAAAATAGACTTCATGACAAAAAATCCCGAAAATAGTGCTGTTCCCCTCCGTTTTCTAAGAATGGGAGAACAGGGGCTCTTGGCGGAGGTAGGATGGGGCATTGACCGGACGGCGAATGCCAGGGTGCACAGGCTTGCCTCTGCCCTGAAACGTCAGGCAGTTGCCGGAATTCTGGAGTTGGTGCCCTGTTATCGTTCTCTCCTGATATTGTTCGATCCGCTGTTCCTGTCCAGGAAAATTCTGCAGGATACGGTTACCCGCCTTGTCAACAACAATGATTTCGAAGAGACTCCCCGTGAAGGGGGGAAGGTGGTTTGTCTTCCGGTCTGCTATGGCGGCGATTTCGGCCCCGATCTTGAGTTTGTGGCCTGCCATAACGGTCTTTCCCCGGAGGAGGTGATTGCCCTTCACTCGCGGGAGGTCTATCCGGTGCTCATGCTGGGGTTTCTGCGCGGCTTTCCTTACCTTGGCGGCTTGCCGAATATCATTGCCACCCCTCGCTTGCAGACGCCCCGAAAAAAGGTTGTCTCCGGATCGGTGGGAATTGCCGGCAGCCAGACCGGCGTGTACCCGCTTGAGAGCCCGGGCGGATGGCGCATCATCGGCCGTACTCCGCTAAGGCTGTTCGATCCTTTCAGGGCTGAGCCATTCCTCGTTTCCGCGGGAGACAGGATCCGCTTCGATCCCATTGACCGCGCAGTTTACGAACGTATGGAGAGTAACCGGGAAGAAGCCGCTGTCCCGGCTTCCAGTTCCATTCCCGCAGAGCGGCCAACAGCCTTTTTCACTGTCATAAAGCCCGGGCTTCTCACCACCGTGCAGGACAGGGGGCGCTTCGGATTTCGGGCTTTCGGACTTTCCCCTGGTGGGCCCATGGATTCCATGGCTGCCAGGGTAGCCAACCTTCTTGCCGGCAATGCTCCTGATGCCGCGCTTCTGGAAATGACGTTGCTGGGCGGCTCTTTCCGCTTTGAAAGAGGGGCCTATGTGGCCGTCTGCGGAGCAGACATGGGCTGCAGGCTGAACGGTGTCCCGGTTCGGACCTGGTCGGCTTTTTCCGTTCTTCCGGGGGGAGAGCTGACATTCGGACATGCCGGAAGCGGTTGTCGTGCCTATCTTGCTGTGCGAGGCGGCATTACCGTGCCGCCCGTTCTGGGGAGCCGTTCCACATCGCTGCGAGCCGGGATCGGTGGATATAACGGCCGTGCCTTGCGGACCGCTGATCTCGTTCCCTTCGGGGAAGACTACGGTGATGTGTCCGGAAATCGTTTACTTCCCTCTCATCTTGTGCCGGAATACCCTGAAGAAATCCGGCTGCGGGTGCTTCCGGGCCCGCAGGACGACTTCTTTGAGCCGGAAGGTATCCAGACTTTCTTTTCGTCCGTCTATACCGTGACACCTCGTAACGACCGGATGGGGTATTGCCTCGACGGTCCGCCGATCCGTCACCGGAATGGAGCGGATATCGTTTCGGACGCCCTCTGCGCCGGAGCGGTGCAGGTGCCCGGAGACGGTCTTCCCCTTATCATGACCGCCGACCATCAGACAACGGGAGGATACGCCAAGATCGGGGCGGTTATCGGCCCGGATCTCTTTCGTCTTGTCCAGGCACGGCAGGGCACACGGGTGTGGTTTGTCCGCTGCAGCGACAGCGAGGCGGTCAAGGCACTGAGGCTGCAGGAAGAACTGCTTGAGGGGATACTTTCTGTGCTGGCGGAAGGTAAGTCGTAGCGATTGCCAGTTTCAGGCAGTGAAGAAATGTTTTGTCGGGAGGAAAACCGGATGGAAAGCATCGACCTGAATTGTGACCTGGGAGAGGGGGCGAATACCGACGCAGAGCTCATGCCGCTCATTACCTCGGCCAACATCGCCTGTGGTTTTCACGCATCGAATCCATTGCTCATGGAGAAGACCGTTCGTCTGGCAATACGTCACGGGGTTGCTGTGGGCGCCCATCCTTCGTATCCGGATCCCCATTCTTTCGGGCGTCGCGACATGGCTATCCATCCC
>JAQUHM010000069.1 GCA_028683595.1 Geobacteraceae bacterium
GCAATGTCTGTCGTGGGAGGATATTTGGTCAAGGCCTCGCTACCGGCTCTGAAGACCTTTCGATTCTGTGGAAACGCCTTGTTCATGCTCTGAGCGCTACGCCTGAAAGTGAACGAGATCTTTCCGCGCTATGGGGTTTTCTCTCCTCCTCGGCCCTAAGAAATGCAGGTTCTGCGGCTGAGTCCTTGGACGATGCAGTAGGCAATCCAACACTGGCTTCTTCTTTCCCTATTTTACAAGCGGCAGTAACTATAGATGAACGGGGTGCGGCAAGGGTCGAAGAGTCGGTCAGACTTGGATTGGCCCCTGCTCGGACATATGGGGAACTATGGCGATGTTCTGAATCCGTTCCAAAGAGAACACTACGGCGCCTGATTCTCGCAATTGCGGCACTTACAGACGGATTCGAGGTCGCAGTTGATATTCTAGGAATGCTACTGCATAACGCCCACAGCTCTGGGGGCCTAATTGATGATGAGCTTATACAATGTGGAAGGGATCTGGTGCGTTTCTGCATATTCGAAAAACCCGGCAATACTATCGATTATCATTTGGGTGAACTAGTCACAGCCTGTTTTGGAGGTGAGGGCGCGGTAGAGGCCACAGCTGTCGTCTGCAGAAAGTTACAGGCGGCTTTCAGTGATTATCGGTCACACTCCTATGATTATAGACACTTGCTTGAAAGTCTGTTCCAAATGCAACCCATGACGGCACTTGATGTATTTCTGGGAGGCCCTTCGGAGGAACACGTCGAATCTCTTTGGGACAATGATTTTGATCAACAAAATCCCGTTGAAATGCTTTCGGATGATACCCTTATTACATGGGCACAAAAAGACCCCGGTTTCCGCTTTATTCGACTGGCAGCAGCAATCACGCCTTTTACAATGAATAACGTGGACGGAGGGTATGAATGGAAACCGATAGCTTTTCTAATCATTAGCCTCGCACCTGATAAGGAAAAAGTTCTCACCAAATTCGGTGCACACCTGATGCCTTGGAGTTGGAGCGGATCTCGCGCCGAAATACTTGAAAGACGAAGAGCATTACTCCGGAATCTCTTCTCATATCATGATTCGGATGTTTCAGCCTGGGCTCGTGAAAAAGATGAGGAACTGCGCCAGATGGCTGAAAAAGAGCGACGCGGAGAGCGGATGTCTGATGAGAGCTTCGAATGATCGCGGGTGATAATTGTGTAACCCTTGTTCTTTTCAAGCTAGGTAAGGATCATTTGTGAAGAAATAACTTGTCGTCAAGGTTTCCTCAACCATCTACGGCTATCAACGTACGAAGGCGCAAGCTATAAGATTCTGAATTCAAATGGTGAAAGGTTACTTGCATTGATAATCTTCCTCGACGAATCCGGCGACTTGGGTTTTGATTTCAAGAAACCGAAGACATCAAAGAAATTCGTTATTACTCTTCTTGTCTGCAATAGCGCTGAATGCAATGTCGGTTTCAGGAAGGCGGTTCGCCGAACACTCAAGAAGAAGCTGAATCACCGAGGTAACGGCAGAGTAGTGCAGGAACTGAAAGGCATTGGGACAACCCTTGCCGCAAAAAGCTATTTTTACCGTAACCTGCCCACCGACGGATGGCGACTCTACACCGTCATACTTAATAAAGAGCGGGTTTACGATACTCTGCAAAAGCCACAGTCCAAGAAAAAACTGTACAACTTTCTTGCCCGGTTCATTCTCGAAAAAATCGACCTGAGCATTGCGGCTCCGGCAGTTACCCTTATTACGGACCGGTGCAAGAACCGTGAAGAAATCCGCGATTTCAATTGCTATGTGGCAAACCAGTTGGAGGCATTACTGCCGTTGAATGTCCCGCTCAACATCTACCATGAACGGTCACACGAGAACGCAGGATTGCAGGCCGTGGACCTTTTCTGCTGGGGTATTTTCAGAAAATATGAGGCAGGCGATACGGAGTGGTATGAAATGTACCAAGAGGCGATAGCGTTCGAGACCGAATATCTTCGCTGAGGTAATAAAAAAAGACGGCCCCTGTTACGCCGATCTTCCCAGGGCTCTTGGCCAACCGATGGAAGGGAGCACCCCGGGCACGTAACAGGAATTACCCGTCTTGACTTGACTTTATAAGGCAATTACTCATTTTGTCAATAACAATTGTGAACTCTGCCTTAGTTACTTGAGCAGAATTTTTTCAATTCCTCCAACAAAAGCAGCTTTTCGAGATTTGCATTACCTGATTTGGAACACCCGGTTCTTCCCGCTTGTCTTGGCCGTATACATGGCGCTGTCGGCCCGTTTGATAAAAACGGAATCTTCTTCGCCGGGAACATACTGCGTGACGCCAACACTAACCGTCATATGGACCTCAGAGCGGGGCAACGGTGACAAGACGGTATCTTCAAAGCACTTTCTGAGCCTTTCCGCCACTAACAAGGCGTTTTCACCTTCAGTCTCAGGAAGGATAACGGTAAATTCCTCACCGCCATACCGGTAAGCTGAATCGGCACTTCGCAAGGTCTCCCTGATCACATCAGCAAGCACCGCCAGGACCCTGTCACCTTCCAGATGGCCGTATGTATCATTATAGCCTTTAAAATTGTCGATATCGAGGAGGATGAGGGAGAGGGCCTCTTCATAGCGTTTTGCCCGCTCAATCTCCTGTCTCAGCTGCCGGAAAAAGTGGCGGGAATTGTAGAGTTTGGTAAGTGAATCGGTAATGCTCAGCTCCCGGTAGCGTTTCTCACTCACCCTGAGTTCATCTTCCACTATTTTTCGTTCCGTTACATCCTGGAGAGTCTGTACCGCTCCCAGCATAACACCGTCGGCACCCGGGATCGGAGTCGCGGTAAAGAACAGCCATCGGCCATTGTTGCCAAGCCCCGAAAAAAAATCCTCCACCTCATAGGCTCCCTCTGAAAGAGACGATTTCCGGTATTTCCCATCATAATATCCGGCAATTGCATTTTCCCGAACATTATCGACCACCAGATCGGCCAAGAGCGGTTTCTGCATAGGGTAAAACGCTTTCCAATGGTCAACAGTACCTATCATCTCCGAAGCCTGATACCCGGTAAGGTTTTCCAGCGCCTTGTTCCAGTGTATTACGATATGCTCCCGATCAATGACAAAAGTCGGCACTGATATTCTCTGCAGAACCTGCAACAACAACTCTCCATCCAATTTCTTTTTCACGTAAGCTCTCCAGAAAATATTGCTGCACTTCCAGGAATAAACTCCATCATTTCCGCTTTACTACTATTCACTACTCCGGACCCTGCCAAACACCACCACAGTACGGTCTTCCCACGGGACAAATATTCGGCGCCACCTCGTGCCAAGCAACATGCTCTGACGGTGAAAAGAACTTTGGTTGGAAAAGGGATTTTCTCGTATATAGCACGTAACTTGGCGGAAAGGTAGCAGAAACAGCTTCTAATTTCAACATTCCGTCACGTTTTTGAAACCGCTTCTTTCGTTTGCCAACTGATCCATGTTTTGAGTATACTTACTTCCCATGATCCCTAAAGAAGTTGCAAAATATATCTCTTCCCGAGCCGTTGACGGACCATGGAAACTCTGTGGCAGGTATCAAGGAACTTTTGCTGGCGCCGTGGTCATCCCGGCACTGGCAGAAAGTGAAAATCTCTTCGACACCCTCCGCTCCCTGGCGAAAAACCCGCCGGAACTCCTTTCACGTTTCCTGGTCCTGGTGGTGGTAAACAACCGTGAGGATACTCCTCAACCGGACAAGGCTGACAATAGGAAAACCCTGGAACTTCTTTCAGGAGGTGATCCTTGCTTCGAAAACCTCCGTCTCTCCTGGGTGGATGCGGCCTCACCGGGACGAGCACTTTCCGAAAAGAAGGGCGGGGTCGGCCTGGCCCGGAAGATCGGGTTTGATCTGGCGCTTCCCCTGCTGGATTTCAACGGACCGCCCCCGCTACTTGTGGCACTTGACGCTGATACCCTGGTACAGCCTGATTATCTGCCGGCCATGATGGACCATTTCCGCTCCACATCAGCAGGCGGGGCAGTGCTCGCGTTTCGCCATCAGGAAGGAAATACTCCCCAGGAACAGCAGGCAATCCGCTGTTACGAACTATTCCTGCGCGCATACGTTCTTGGGCTTGCCAGGGCCGGGTCACCCTATGCCTTCCACACCATTGGCAGTGCCATGGCTTGCACGGCAACAGCATACGCCGGAATGGGGGGCATGAACACTCGAATGGCTGCAGAAGACTTCTATTTTCTCCAGCACCTCAAGAAAACTTTCGGCATAGCATCCGTGGCAGGTACGCTGGTGCATCCTTCTGCCCGAGCATCGCACCGTGTCCCGTTCGGCACCGGCAGAAGCATATCCCGCCTCCTGGCCGGTGAAAAGAAGGCTGTGCTTTTTTATCGACCCGAATGTTTTGCAATTCTGGGGAAATGGCTCGAACTTGTTGCAAATCACCTCGATACCTGCGGGCAGGACATTTTGCGTCAAGCCGAAAGAATTTCCTCAGAACTTGAAAAATATCTGGACCAGGCCGGCTTCGTCGATGCCTGGGAAAAGCTCCGGAAAAACAGCCGCAACCAAGCGGCTCTTCTGAGCGCTTTTCACTCCTGGTTCGACGGCCTTCGCACCCTGAAACTTATCCATCATCTCTCTGACACCATTTTATTGCGTAAAACACCTGAAGAAGCGCTAGTACCGCTTCTGGAATGGGCAGGACTTGAGCAGATTGACGATCCGGACTCACAACTCGCGCTACTCCGCGCTTTGCAGGCATCGTGAAGCGGCTGACAGCAAGATAACGACTCAGAGCTTGTCCGTACATAAGCATTCCAGGCGCGATCTCTCGTAAAGTTATGTACGGACAAACTCTTATTCTTGGTTTTTTCCCGCTCATGGGTTATTATTTCTCATCAGACGTCTACGCTTCCGAATCCTGGAGGTTGTTCGGCGTACTTCACGGAAGGAAAGGAATTCATGCCATGAAGATACGATCATGTCTATGTTCGGCTGCAGTCGTTATCAGTATTGCTCTCGCACTTCCCGCAATTGCCACTGTTCCACCGGAGGCACTCCCGCAGCCCATGGGAGGAGAAGGTGCAAAAGGAATCGAAACTATCCAGGTTCAGGAACCGCTTGTGGTTGAGGATGTACAGACACCGTCTGCCTCCCCCGGGACCATGTCGATCACTGAGGAAACGGTAAAGACCGAAACGCCTTCTCCCATACCCCTCCCTGTCATGGAAACCCCCTTCAACCCCATGGCCATCGAAGAAATTTCAAAAATAAATGCCTCAACAGAGGTACTCCAGGAAATCACCGGCATCCCCGAAGGAATCTCGCCGGACCTTCTCGCCAATGCCTACGGTATTGTCATCATTCCCGGCACCATCAAAGTTGGCTTCTTTTTCGGGGGCCGCTTTGGAACCGGAATAGCAATGATGCGGAATGAAAACGGCTCATGGAGCAACCCCTCTTTCCTTTATCTTGGCGGAGGCAGCTTCGGCCTTCAATTCGGAGCCCTTTCCAGCGACATCATCCTGGTCTTCAAGACCCGAAAGAGCATCATGGGCCTCACCAAGGGCAACTTCACCCTCGGAGCCGATGCTGCGGTTGCCGCGGGTCCTGTTGGTCGCCGCGCCGAGGCGTCAACCGACTGGCAGCTTAAAGCAGAAATCTATTCCTATGCTCGGAGTCGAGGATTCTTTGCCGGAATTTCTCTTGACGGCACAGTCCTGGCTATCGACAACAATGCCAACGAAAACTTTTATGGCAAACCCGGTATCGGCACTGACCAGATTTTTGCGGGAGCCCCGTCTGCTTCTCCTGCGGTTATCAGACTAAAGAACTTCCTGTCCCAAAACGCTTCCGCCCTGCCAAAGGAGTAAGAATGCCCCCCTCAGATTCCATTGAGGAGACCACCAGCAAACCAGAAGGGAAGGATCCTGATCGAATTTCCATACAGGTACATGATCTCTATCCTTCCCTCTTCGATCTTTACACCCATCTCCATGCGAACCCCGAGCTTTCCGGCCAGGAGCTTCAGACCTCCCGCTGCATTGCCGGACAGCTTCGTGCTGCCGGTCTCCAGGTCACCGAAGGGGTAGGCGGTCATGGTATCGTCTCGGTCCTCGAAAATGGCGAAGGACCGACAGTTCTCTTGCGCGCTGATCTGGACGGACTCCCCGTCGAGGAAAAAACCGGGCTGCCTTATGCGAGCATGGCACGTGGCCTACTTGCCGGCAAGGGAGAAGTGGGGCTCATGCACGCTTGCGGCCATGACGTCCATATGACGGTGCTGGTGGGAGCCGCACGCATTCTGGTGAAAAATATGGATCTGTGGCAGGGGACGCTCGTCCTGGTGGGACAGCCGCTGGAAGAAGTGGGAGCCGGTGCCCGCGCCATGATCGAAGATGGTCTTTTCACAAGATTCCCCCGCCCTGATTTCGCACTGGCCCTCCACGTTACCCCCTCCCTGGCAGCAGGGTCGGTCGGTCTTCGGGAAGGGCTTTTCTGGGCTGGCTGCGCCTCGCTCGACATCATCATCCGAGGCATAGGTGGGCACGGCTCCCGGCCCCACGAGACGAAAGACCCGATCGTAATGGCAGCAGAAACGGTCCTGCTTCTGCAGACCATTGTAAGCAGGGAAATCAGTCCCATCGAACCCGCCGTGCTTTCCGTCGGATCGATTCATGGGGGAACAAAGGGGAATATCATCCCTGAAGAGGTAGTTCTCCAGCTTAACTATCGCTACTTCAGCGACGCGACCGCCCGTCATCTCCGTTCGGCCATCGAACGGACGACTCGGGGAGTCGCCATTGCTTCAGGCATTCCGGAAGAACGTATGCCGATACTTATTGACCAATATTCCGGACCTCCTATTACCAATGACCCGGAGCTTGCACGACGAATGTTCTCTGCATTTCGCAGAGCTCTTGGGAACGAACATGTCATTCATACCGAACGCTATACCTTCAGTGACGATTTCTCCCAGTTCGGAATGCACGAACCTGGAATCCCCCTCTGCTACTTTCTTCTCGGTACTGCCGGAAATGTATGTGATGCTGAAGAGACAGTGATCGACGCCGCCTCCCCCGGAATCCATAACCCCTCTTTTGCCCCGCTGCCGGAGCCGAGCATCAAAACAGGGGTGAAAGCAATGGTTGCCGCGATCCTCGAAATTCTGCCGCGATAGCCGTTCTCAGCCTCAGCTAACCCGGACCGTTGTCTCCTACAATGATTCATCAAAAAAACCTCTTGTACAGTTTTTTGTTGACATACGCACTTCCAACAATTAAAAGTATCGACTGGCAAAACCATTATGTTATTTTTCCGCCTTTTCATGCATTTCTATTGAGGATTTCCGTCTTAGCTGTCTACCCTGCCGAATCACTCTCGTACCAGACACACGGGTAAATTGTCGCTCGGTAGTTACGTATGCTGGTGGGATTCAAAAGAACTGACTTTCGTGCTTGCACGGCACGGTTGCAGAATATTTTTTATGTGGTAGTAAAATTTTATTTGAATGGGAGGAAGTAAACATGTCGAATGGCTCTGGACAGCAGGGAGGTAATTTGAACGATTTTATCAGTGAAACTCGTGACCGCTTCGCCAAGGCAGGCACCGTTGGGGTAAGCGACCTGGATGGAGAACATGCTCTTTTTGCCGATTTAGGTGCAAATGTCGGCAAAAGCGAAGTAGCCATCTGTGACACAACCGCCAACCCTGCACCGCTGGGACTGTGCGCGTTCGGAATGACAACCGTGCTCCTCAATCTGCACAATGCCGGATATTATCCACTGGACTCCATGATTCTTGCTATGGGCATTTTTTATGGCGGTATTGCCCAGGTTATCGTCGGCTGCATGGAATGGAAGAAGAAAAACACCTTCGCCACCACGGCATTCACATCCTACGGACTCTTCTGGCTGACTCTGGTCGGTCTCATTGTCCTGCCGAAACTCGGCTTGGGCGATAAACCGACTGAAACCGCCATGGCTGCCTACCTTGGCATGTGGGGCATCTTCACTGCGGTACTTTTCATCGGCACGCTCCGCCTCAACAGGGCACTCCAGTTCGTGTTTGCTTCGCTGACCGTGCTCTTCTTCCTCCTGGCATACAAAGATGCTACCGGCGCACCCATTGGAACCTTTATCGGTTATGAAGGTATCATCTGCGGTTTATCCGCCATTTACACTGGCCTTGCCCAGGTACTCAACGAACTGTATGGCAAGACCATTCTGCCGCTTGGACCGGTTAAAAAATAACGTACCAAGAAACCTGGTCCGTCCAAAGGGGCATGACTCTTCATGCCCCTTTTTCATGCCCCTCCTTAGCTCACCTATCCCCCCTCTCACAACGTGCCGTGCCCAAACAACTTTTCCTTTTGTGAATGCAGCGGCTTATGATAGAGTTTGCTGAAAAATATCCTTATCCAGATCGAAAAATCCATTGCTCAGAAGATCAAACCAGAAAAATGCTTTTGGCTCACTGGCAAAGCCCCTTCACCAACGGACATCGGTCAGGTACCGCCCTCCGTGAATCAGATGAGACGACGCAGCGATCCCGTCTGCGCGGACCATTAACAACCAAGGAAAGGAGACTCACCATGGCTGACAAGAAGGTTACCGTTCTGGCAAAGTTCAAGGCAAAAGAAGGTTTGGAAGAAAAGGTAAAGCAGGAGATTATGGCCCGCGTGGCACCGACCCGTGCAGAAGCCGGCTGCATCAACTACGACCTCCATCAGTCACCAGATGACAAACGTCTATTCATGCTGTACGAAAACTGGGTCAGCAAAAAGGCATTGGATGAGCATCTGCAGATGCCCTACCTGCAGTCACTGGTTGGTGCTGCCGACGAGCTCTTCTCCGAGCCGATCGAAATCGCGCTTTGGGAGATGACCAGCGAACCCGAATAACATCAGGTGTTACCAAGCAAAGGGGGAGTCACGACGGCCAGGTATCGAACCAAGTAACGACTCCCTCTTACCCTTCCCGGCATTAATTCCTCCTCTGGCATCATACTTTGGTTCCTGTCCCACTATCCGGTCTTTAGCTTTTCTGAAATTATTATTGCTTCCGGTTATTGGCATTCTTCACACCGAAAGGATACCGCTTGCCTGCTCTCAATCAGCTGCGGTATACTTTTCCATCAACAATGCACTTTCCCTCCCTATCAGGACGGCTCACTTTATGAAACTCAATACAAAACTGATAATGATCATGGTTTCCATGCTTGTCCTTGCCATGTTCACCCTCTTTGTCCTGAACCAGTACAGCCAGAACGACCTGGTGGAAGAGATCCAGGAGAGCTCAACCGAAGTCTCCAAGGCAATCCAGCTCAGCATTGCCGACCTCACTTCCGGTGACGAGTACTCCTCACGGCTCAAGGAATATCTGAAGGGAGCCAAACGAAAGGGAATAAAAGAAGTCAGTATCATCAGTAACGAAGGGGAAATTATCGACTCCTCTGATCCGGAAAAAGTCGGCAAACGCCGTGATATCAAAAAATTGGGAAAAGGACTGAAGGCATCTCGGGCCTTATCCGGAAGAAAAGCAGCAACAGATTCATCCCACCCCTACGACCTCGTAGTACCGGTCATTGTCGGTGATGAGCAGCTCGGCTACGTACACATCAACCTTCTCCTCGACAATATCCGCACCATTCAGCATGATAATTTCGTACACAGACTGGCCGCAACCTTCCTCGTCTTCATGCTTGGAATCGGCCTCACCATCTTTCTCGCACGGAGATATACCAAACCGATTCAACGGATTGTGGAGAGCGTCAACAAGGTAGCCGCCGGAGACCTGACGGAAACTCTGTCTGTGGAATCAAAGGATGAGATCGGCACACTGTCTGCCAATTTTAACGAGATGGTGCAGAAACTGCGTGAACGTGAACTGCTGGAAAAAAGGCTCTACGAGGCAGAGCATCTTTCAAAAGTCGGACAATTGGCAGCCGGCATAGCCCACGAAATACGGAACCCGCTCAATTACATCAGCCTGGCCGTTGACCACCTGAAAGGAGATAGTAACCTTGCCGGACCCGAAGCGAGGGCAGAACAGAATGAACTCCTGGACAAGATCAAGGAAGAAGTTCGCCGTGCGAACTACATGGTCCTAAATTTCATGAGCTACGGCAGACCGCTCAAGCTCAGGTCAACCTCGGTATGCTACGATGAGCTCCTCGAAAGAGCACTCTCTCTCCTGCAGGCCAGACTAAACGAGCAACGGATTGAGCTTGTCATTAACATCCCACCGGACCTGCCCGCAATGGAGGCGGACTCTGAATTGCTGCGAACCTGCCTGGTCAACCTTATCACCAATGCCTCCCATGCCATGCCGGAAGGCGGAAAAATCACCTTGGGAGCACGCTACGACGCAGGAGATTCGGCTTTCCATCTCTCTTTTGCCGACGAAGGCATCGGGATCAGACCAGAAGACATACCAAAGATCACGCAGCCCTATTTCACCACCAGGGAGACAGGAATTGGACTCGGTCTGGCAATAACAGAAAGGATCGTGAAGGAACATGGTGGAGAATTGTCAGTAGAGAGCACTCTCGGCAAGGGATCGGTTTTCACCATTTCACTCCCGGCCCGACAGAAGGAGCAGGAGATATGAAAGGGACAATTCTCGTTGTGGATGATGAAAAGGGGCAGCGTGAAATCCTTGACATGATCCTGAAAAAGGAAGGGTACCGGGTTGTGACCGTCCCCGGTGCCCGTGAAGCACTGGAAAGCCTCGAGTCGGATGAATTTGACATCATCCTCACCGATCTTACGATGCAAGGCATCTCGGGCTTGGAGCTTTTGGAAAGAGTACTTGACGAAAACCCTCAGCAGTGCATGATTATTATGACAGCCCACGGTACGATCGATTCTGCCGTGGAAGCTATGAAAAAGGGAGCCTTCGACTATCTGGAAAAACCTCTGGACAGGGATCCCCTTCTCCTGACGATCTGGAGAGCCTTCGAACGTCTGGACCTTCTTCAGGAAAATCGGAAGCTGCACAAACAGTTGGAGGCGAACCAGGTAGTTCCAACAATCATCGGTTCCCATCCAAAAATGAAGGAAGTATACCGGGTCGTAAACAAGATCGCTCCAACATCATCCACCGTGCTTATTTTTGGTGAATCAGGAACAGGCAAGGAACTGGTTGCGCAGGCAATCCACAACGGAAGTGCCCGCAAGGACAAACCTTTTCTGGCGATAAACTGTGCTGCAATCCCGGAATCCCTTATCGAAAGCGAGCTGTTCGGACACGAAAAAGGCTCGTTTACCGGGGCAAGTTCCCGCGAAATAGGGCTCTTTGAAGCAGCGAACAGCGGAACTATTTTCCTCGACGAAATTGGGGAAATGAATGTCTCCATGCAGGCGAAACTGCTGAGAGCCATCCAGGAGCGGGAAATCCGACGCGTAGGAGGCAAGATCAGTATCCCCATTGACGTGCGTATCATCTCGGCTACCAACAAGGACCTGGAACAAGAAATCAGGAAGGGGAATTTCCGGGAAGACCTATACTACCGGTTGAACGTCATCCGAATTAACCTGCCTCCCCTCCGGGAACGGGGCAGCGACATCATCGCCCTGGCGGAATTCTTTGCCAGGAAATCCGCTGATGCCGACAACATAGCACTGAAGGGAATTTCGAAACCGGCGTTGAGGATTCTCTCAAATTATTCCTGGCCCGGAAACGTGCGACAGCTGGAATCTGTCATCGAGCGGGGCGTTCTCATGACCGAAAGTGATTTCATCCAAGCGGAAGACCTCCCCGTAGAGATCCAGCGCGAGCGGATGCCGGGCTCCGGGCTTTCCATCGACATCCCTGCGGAAGGAATATGCATCGACGACCTGGAACGGGAGCTCATCATAAAGGCCATGGAAAGGACCGGCTGGATCATTGGTAAGGCAGCTCCTTTGCTGGGGATGACCTACAAGACGCTGCAATACCGGTTGGAAAAATACGCCATTGCAAAACCGGAGAAAATGACTCATAACCCGTCCTGATCTCCTCTCAAGCATAACAACGTCATGACCTCGTACCGGCCAACAAAAAAAGGAGCCGATTTCATGGATCTTTCGAAAAAACTCCACCGATTTACCGTTGTTCCCTCATTGCCGCAGGAACTTTCCGGGTTGCACACCATAGCCTACAATCTCTGGTGGACATGGGAACCGCAGGCCATCGAACTCTTCAGAAGAGTTGACCTGGAACTCTGGAGGGAAACCCGCCACAATCCCGTGAAGATGCTGGGTTCCCTGCAACAGACACGCCTCGAGGAATTGTTGGCGGACGACGGTTTCATGGCTCATCTGCGCCGTGTTGAAGAGATGCTCAGGATCTACATGGAAGGAAAAACCTGGTACGAAAAAGCTCGCAAAGCCGCCTCGCCCCTCCGCGTAGCGTATTTTTCCATGGAATTCGGTCTCCATGAATCGATTCCCATCTACTCGGGTGGACTGGGGGTCCTCTCCGGGGACCACCTGAAGTCGGCAAGCGACCTGGGTATTCCTTTGCTCGGGGTCGGCCTTCTCTATCGTCATGGCTATTTCCGTCAGTACCTGAACATTGAAGGGTGGCAACAGGAAATATATCCGGAAAACGATTTCTATAACATGCCTCTCCGTCTTGAGAGGGATAGCGACGGAAGCCCCCGCATTGTTAGCCTGGAAATTGGGAATCACACCGTAAAAGCCCGGATCTGGAAGGTACAGGTTGGCCGCGTCCCTCTTTTCCTCCTCGATACAAGTCTTGAAGAAAATGCTTGGGAGGACCGGAAAATCACCTCCCAGCTGTATGGCGGCAACCAGGAAATGCGCATCAAGCAGGAGATTCTCCTTGGGATTGGCGGCCTTCGAGCCCTCAAGATGCTCGGTATAGCGCCCGAAGTTTGCCACATGAATGAAGGACATGCGGCTTTTCTTGCGCTAGAGAGGATCAGGGTGCTCATGATGGAAGAGAACCTGAGCTTCCATGAGGCACGGGAACTGACAATCGTCGGTACCGTCTTTACCACCCACACACCAGTCGAAGCAGGAATCGATCACTTTGAGCCGGAACTGGTGGATAAACATCTGGGACGGTACTATCAGGAACTCGGCCTGTCCCGCGAGACATTTCTGTCCCTCGGGAGACAGAACCCGAAGAACCAACACGAGACATTCTGCATGGCTGTGCTCGCTCTCCGGCTGGCGGGGCATTACAACGGTGTCAGCAAGCTCCACGGTGAGGTTTCACGGAAGATGTGGAAAAACATCTGGTTGGAACTCCCCGAAGAGCATCTCCCTCTGACCTCAATAACCAACGGTGTTCATACCAGAACCTGGCTCTCTGAAGAGATGGCCAATCTCCTCATCCGTTATCTGGGCACCCGCTGGCTCGACGATCCCACCGACTACGATGTCTGGAAAAAAATCCATCTGGTGCCGGACGCCGAACTCTGGCGGACCCATGAACGCTGTCGTGAACGCCTCGTTACCTTCGCCAGGAAACGGATTAAGGAACATCTGCGTCACGTGGGGTCAACAACAAAGGAAATCGTGACAGCGGACGAGGCCTTGGACCCCGAGGTCCTGACAATCGGTTTTGCCCGGCGATTCGCCACCTACAAACGGGGAACACTTCTGCTTCTCGACCTTGATCGACTTGATCGAATACTCAACCACCCCACCCGTCCGGTACAGATCGTTTTCGCCGGCAAGGCTCACCCTGCAGATTTCGAGGGAAAAGAACTTATCCGCCAGATTCAGCAGGTTTGCCTTCAAGAGCGATTCCGGCACCGCATCGCCTTTATCGAAGACTATGACCTCGCCGTGGCCAGAAGAATGGTACAGGGAGTCGATGTCTGGCTGAACACGCCACGCCGCCCTCTGGAGGCAAGCGGGACA
>JAQUHM010000070.1 GCA_028683595.1 Geobacteraceae bacterium
GAGGCCAACGATGGACGCATCTCGGTTGAGAGCCAATCGGGCGAGGGAACTACTTTCAAACTTACAGTACCGGTTGAGGGAGGTGACGCATGGAAGGAACAGTAACCGTTCTGGTAGTGGACGATGACCACAGAATGGTCAAGACCCTCTGCGACATCCTGAAGGTCAAGGGATTCGAAGCGGAGCCGGCCTATAGCGGAGAAGCCGGACTGCGTGCTGATGGACATAAGAATGCCCGGCATTAGCAGAGTTGAGGTCGTGGAAATGATTCGGTTGCAGGCCCCTGACCTCCCGGTAATACTGATGAGCGCGTATCCAACCGAAGAGCAGACACTCGAAGCAAAAAGACACGGAGCATACTCGGTGCTGACGAAACCTCTCGACCTCCAGTTGATCCTGTCGTTTCTTTCACTGCTCAGAAAAGAAGAGAGTATCCTCATTGTGTATGATGATGAGGTCTTTTGCCGGACACTCAAGGATATTCTGCAGGCAAGGGGATACAGGGTTGAAACGGAAATCAACCCCGGCATGGTCATGGACCGCATGGAGAGAAACTATAAGCTGGCCGTCATACTGGACCTCAAACTTGGAGATACCGACGGCTTGACATCCTCAAAGATATCAGGGCGCGTTACCCCTCAAAACCGGTCGTTCTTGTGACCGGTTATGGCAGAGACATGGCGGTCTCGATCGAGAAAGGCCTCGAGATCGGAGCATATACCTGCCTCTACAAACCATTTGAAACAAATTCCTTGATAGGTATTGTCGAAGAGATAAGCAGGAAAAAGCTCCGCTCGTTTCTCGGCAAAGCACACCCTTCTGCCGTAAGGTAATAAACGCATATGGCATAAATAATCTGTCAAACGCCCCAAGGACCCGAGCAACCCCTCCTATCAATTTCATACGCACATAAGGTACTACTTTACCTTATCCATCTTCATCGCCTGACGACTAAGGTTGTAAATCCAGGATTGCGTCTAGTGCTTTTCTTGATGCATCATTCAGGCGGTGCCCAAGCTACTGGTTCCTTCCGGCCATAACCCCTCCATCCACGTTCCAGATGGCACCCGTTACCCAGCTGGCTTCATCCGAAAGCAGAAACGCGATCACTGCTGCTACGTCTTCAGGTTTTCCGATCCGGCCAATGGGGTGAAAATCATTGAAGGCCTGCAGGGCGGCGTGAATATCGTCGGGCTTGATGAAGGCACCGTAGATTGGCGTCTCCACCACGGCAGGTGCCACGGCGTTGACACGTATGCCATGTCCGGCCAACTCCATCGCCAGATGCTGCGTCAGTGAGTGCAGCCCGGCCTTGGCCATCGAGTAAGCCGATGAAGGGGTGGCCTTGATTGCCTGATGAGCCCACATGGACCCGATGTTGACAATCGACCCGCCGCCACTGGCAGCCATATTCTTCGCTACCTGCTGTGTCACAAAGAAAATCGCCTTGTTAAGATCCAGGTAGGCATCATAGTCCTCGCCCGTGTGCTCTAAAAAAGGCTTGGGCGCGAAAACACCCGCTGCGTTGACCAGGTATTTCACGCCCGTCATCTCCTCTCGCACATGGCAGATCAAAGTTTCCAGTTCCCCCACGCTTGTCAGATCACACTGAAAGGTTCGTACCTTGTCGGGAACCTCAAACGTTGCCTGTGCGCCTGCCAATTTAGCAGAATTACTACCAACAAGCGTCACTACGGCACCTTTTTGCACCAGGAAACGGGCCACTGCCAGCCCCATGCCGCTGCTCCCCCCTATTATCAGCGCTTCTTTTCCTGAAAAACTCATCGTAGGTTTCTCCTTGCTAGTCATGGCCGAAAATCATTTTTTGCACCTCGACTCCGTCAAAGGCATTGAGGCGATCCGCAAGCTCATTGTAAACGGCGGGCTCTCCCACCATTTCCAGGACAACCAGACCGGAACCGGAACAAAAGCTTTCCGTCACTTCATGGAGTCCTATCCTGGTCTTGATGTTGCACCCGTAACCGGTCAGTATTTTCTGGATTTCCGGTGCATCTTTTACCCTGTTCTGAATGTGGATCCCCAAAACGATGTGTTCGCCATTTTTCATTGTGTTTCTCCTTTCGCTCATGGAATTGAAACCTCAGTGGATAGTGTAGCACTAGGAGAAAGATTTAACAGTCGCGGGGGGGAAATGTCTGAGAAAAGCCGCAGTTTTTTTCTTGAGCTACGCCCCGTGCTGGGGTAATGTTTCAGCGGTAGATTTATCCGGTTCAAAATACACTTTGGATCGCATTGGAAAGACAAGTGTGACAGGAGGGCCGTTAATTGAAGATAACCACTCGTGAACTTAGGGATCTGACGACCAGGGCCGTACAAAGTTTTGGCTACAGCAAGGATGAAACACGGGCCATTTGCGAGGTATTGCTCTATGCCCAACTGCGCGGCAACAACCAGGGAGTGGCGAAACTTATCGGCAAGGGAATCCCGAGGGACCCGAACGCAGGCGAGATCGTCATCGAAAAGGAAACCCCGATCTCCGCACGGATCAACGGCAATCGAAATCATGCCATGGTCGTGGTAAAGAGAGCCCTGGAGATTGTGATCGAAAAAGCAACGAAAAACGGCTTCGGTATAGCCGGAACCTTCAATACCAATACCTCATCAGGTGCCATCGGCTATTTTGCCGCGGAACTTGCCCGGCAGGGGTTGATCGGCTTCGTCTTCGGCAGGTCTCCCGAGCGGGTGGCCATGCACGGTTCCTTTGAGCCGGTCTTCGGCACCAACCCCCTGGCAGTGGGCATTCCGGCAGATCCCGATCCCATTGTCCTGGATATGTCGACCGCAGCTATCTCCTTTTACGGTTTGGTGGAAGCTTCCACGGCAGGGAAGGATATCCCGGACGACGTTGCCTATGATGCCGGAGGGAAACCGACCACCAATCCCAAAGAGGCGATTCAGGGCGCAATCCGCTCCTTTGACCGAAGCCACAAGGGTTCCGGCATGGCCCTCATAAACGAGATTCTGGGCGGCCCCCTCGTCGGAGCGGCATTCTGTGGTCTCGGCGACAGCAAGGGGAACTGGGGACACCTTATCTATGCCATTGATCCGGATATCCTCGGTAACCGTGAGGATTTCATACGGAACGTGGGTGAAATCATTGTTCGGGTGAAAGGCACAAAAAAGCTGCCAGGGGTCGAAGAAATATTTGTTCCGGGGGAACGGGGCGCTCGCCGCGCACGACAGCACCTGGAAAGTGGCAAGATTGAGATAGAGGACAACCTGCTGGCAG
Organism: Geobacteraceae bacterium; assembly: GCA_028683595.1. Taxonomy (GTDB): domain Bacteria; phylum Desulfobacterota; class Desulfuromonadia; order Geobacterales; family Geobacteraceae; genus RPRC01. Next base: position 3,251 of record JAQUHM010000070.1, read on the forward strand.
AGTTGCGCAAAGTTGCGGGAGTTGTGCAGGGGTGAGGACCGTCCATTGGCCTGATTTTCTACAATTCTCACCCTGAAAGGAATTAACCAATGAAAAGAATCAGATTGATTGCGTTGATAGTGCTGGTGGCAGGTTTCTGGATACAGGGGAGTTCCGGGCTGGTCCGTGCCGAAGAGACAACCATCTCACGGGATGATGAGGTTGCCCTTCAGGTAAAAACTCTCCAGGAGAAGATGCTCAACGACGCAGATATCATGGCGCTGGTTGGCGCCCTGCAGAACGATCCGGATATGCAGCGTCTTCTTGACGACCCGGCTGCAATCGAAGCGGCACGGAGAGGCGACATCAATGCCCTTGTTGCCAATCCTCGTTTCATGCAGTTGCTCGACAACCCCCGCGTCAGGGAGATCCAGCGAAAAATTACTCAGTGACTAAAACATTTGCACAATTCCAAGCGCACAGCTGGATCTGGCCATAAAGCAATAATTTCAATAAGCTACGTAAATCAGTTTTGAGCATACCGGTTATACTGGAAAGAACAGCTGTCATATTTTCATATTTTTACGATCTAATCCACCTCCAAAACCGTCAAATTGCTTGACATTGGAATCAAACTTGGTACGGTTACACAATTGTCCGGTAGTACTATCGGGTAAAATCACAGTTTTCAGGAGAGCGCACGAAAATGGCAAAAGGAAAAGTAAAATGGTTTAACGACGCAAAGGGGTTTGGTTTTCTCGAGCAGGAGAATGGTGATGATGTGTTTTGTCATTTCTCTGCGATCACTGGTGAGGGATTTAAATCCCTGCAAGAAGGGGATGATGTAGAATTCGATGTGGTTAAGGGCCCCAAAGGGCTGCAGGCTTCAAACGTAAGAAAAATTTGAGCACACCACCACATACGTAACAAAAAGCCCCTGCATTACAGGGGCTTTTCTCATTTCAAGGCACTATCGTACTCATCGAGTTTCGTCAGCTTAACAGATACGTTGCCATTCACCTGCAGACGACAATATTCGCTGTATTTGAGGTTAAATCGAAGACCACCTTCACCTTCTTTTCTTTCAACTGTTGAAGAACCTGTTCAACTTTGTCCTCCAGAGAATACCCGGAATCACTCAATTCAGACCACTCCCGCGTTACAAATTCTTCGATAAGATTCCGCAAGGTATCAGGACTCAATGAATCGAAAGGGACATCTAGACCCTGTTCGTTATGGTCGGGTTGCTTATTGGCTGCCATCGTTCACCTCGGTAAATAGTAGCTGGTTTCCGTCCGGAACCCCTGAAACGAACTGTTCTTCGCTGGACTGGAGCTCTCACAGACTCTCTTACGGCTTTGCTGCAAGATGGCAATACAGAAGAAAAATCAACGTATTTCGATCTACCGACACGGCACATGAGATCTCTCCTTCATCCTCATAAAGACCCATGGCACGGGATGGTGCCCTTTCCTTTCATTCCCCGATTTTTGTCAACTTGTTAACGATCCTTTCTTCGATCAAGCCAAGTACCGTTGCAGAATAGTGCTTGTAGTGATCGGTATCCTTGTGTTTTTCCAGGGCAGCCGCATTCTCCCAGTTTTCATAGAAAACGAAAACCGCAGGATCCTCATTATCCTGACACAAGTGATATTCGACGCAACCTGCTTCATTCCTTGTCGGCTCGACCATTTTGAGGAGTTCCCTTTTAACGGTCTCCACAGATTCTTTCCTTGCCGTGAGCTTTGCAATTACCGTAATTTCACTCATAGATAACCGGTTCTCCTTTCAGTCTCAGTATCTTCTTTTCCACAGAATCACTGGTGCACAGCTTCTTCGATTGGACTTCTGGCACTTTTTTCCCCTGTTAAACAATCTGCCCCATACTATGACTACTCCCCTCTCGGCTTTATTGTTTCTCTCAAGGGTCAAATGGCCGGCTTAAAGAATCAACAAAAAATGCCGATACAAGTAGAGAGCAGTTCAGAGCACATACGCTCGGGTTGCACAGTAGAAATACCCAGATCATTAACAAACCAGCACCACGGGAGGCAGAGATGACTCAACATGCCGTGCCGGACAGCGGATTATCCTTTTACCTGGACAAGGACGGGGTGAAGCTGCTGGTCGCGTGCAAAGCGGGTAGCGCCAGAGACCCCATTGACAAGGACCTGGCAGGCCAGATGCTGGTCAGCCAGGGATTTGCGGACCTCTTTATCTATGCCGATGCCCTTGAGAAATTCATAAAACAGTATAGTTCAGAATCAGAATTCACCCTTGTACTTGGAGAACTGCGCGACGGTGATTTCTCCCTGGACATCGATGCCGACCTTATGGGTGTACACCTTACCATAACTCCCGCTTACGGGGGCACACCTATTACAGAAGATCAGATTTACGCGGCATTGCAGAAAGAGGGGATTACCTTCGGAATCCATGATGATACGATTCAAGCCGCCGTTGCCAAAGGATACGCCAGGAACAAATTGATCGCTGAAGGAGTCAACCCGACACAAGGAGATAACGCCGAGTTTATCAGCCTGCTTCGCGAAGTCAAAACTTCCCGCCTTCATTCTGACGATACGGAACCTATTGATTATCGTAATTTCGGCAACATTATTACCGTCAAACAGGGTGACCCGCTGATGCGGCGTCTTCCACCGGCGGCCGGAACGCCGGGCACAAATATTCGCGGTTGTCCGGTACCGGCAGCCATGGGAGAAGACTCACAGTTTTCACCATTGATCAGCGGGACCGAAATTCAGAAAGATGACCCTGACCTGCTGATAGCGGCAATTTCCGGACAACCGTTTCTCGTGCTGAACGGTGTTACGGTGGAGCCGGTTATTACCATAAAAAACGTAGACTTGTCCACCGGCAATCTGGACATTGAGGGCTCTCTTACCATAACCGGTGACGTAAAACCCGGAATGCAGGTTAAAGCCACGGCAGATATCGTTATTGGAGGGATGGTAGAAGCGGCACATGTCGAAGCAGGCGGCGACATTGAAGTAAAAGGCCCGGTTATCGGCCAGGGCCATCCCAGAATCGACGATGAAGGACTAAATCCACTGGCGGCGATGATCCAGGCGGAAGGCTCCATGAAAGCGCTCTTTGTGGAAAACGCCGTTGTCTGCTCCGGCGGCGACATTATCATCAGTGAGTTTGTCATGAATAGCGAACTGAGCGCGGGTAAAAGTATCCTGGTGGGTGAACCGGGCTCGAACAAAGGCCGCATCATCAGTTCCGTATGCCGCGCAACTGCACGAATTGAGGCAAACACCATCGGGTCCTGGTCAGGCGCCGGTACTGTATTGAAAGTTGGAGTGGACCCAACCGTCCATGAAAAATTCACACTGGCTAAACAGACCATGCACAGCAAGGAAAGGGATCGTGAAGAGGCGTCCAGAGCACTTGAGTACTTTCGTGCCCACCCCGACAGGAGTAGTGCTGATACGATACACGAAAAAGAAAATGTCTTGCGCTGCCTGCAGACGGAGATCCAGGAATTGACGGGGCAATTACGACGGCTGAAAAAAAGATGTACCCTGCTGGACAGCGCCGAGATCAAGGCGGAACGTCAGATTTTCTGTGGGGTAAGGGTCAGCATCGGAGAGAAAACCCTGTTGCTGGAAAATGATATGGAAGCCGTAACTTTCACCATGGGAGAGCAGGGAATTACATTTTGACATCCGGGAAACTCCTTGGCAGTAAAATTTCAGACCCAGCAAATCTTCCAAGGAGGCGGGTCCACACTCCACCTAGTCGGAAGATTTTCGGATTTGCCGCCAATATCCCCTTTGAACTTGGCATGAGCCGAAGAGTATGGTTGAACAAATCATAATCAACAAACACACATGCCCCCATGCCTTCCATGGAAACCGGGTCATCCCCCGATCTTTGACATGTAGAGTGGCTCGCGAGCAGAGGTTTCCCCGGAGATACAGCTCTTTCCTGGCTTCCTGGCAACGATTTCGCGCAGGGCCTCTTCAAGGGCGATTCGTCCCCCGGTCCTCACTACCATTTTCAGATCATATTCCCTGTTATCGAACAGACACCCCCTGGCCATGCCCGATGATGTAACCCTGATACGATTGCATTCGTTGCAGAAGTGGCTGGAAATGGGAGTTATTATTCCGATTGCTCCGACTGCGCCGTAAATTCGATAATTTCTGGAAGGGCCGGACAGATAATCCTCCCTGTCGAGAGGTTGAACCCGATACGCGCTCTCTATGCGCCGTATTATTTCCTCTCCAGGAACAACCAGCGAACGCCAGTTCGAGTCTTTCACTGCAGGCATGTACTCGATAAATCGTACCGTGTAAGGCTTGAACAGGGTAAGGCCGGCGAAGTCCATAACCTCATCATCGTTCATGCCCCGCATGACAACCATGTTCAGTTTGATCGGAACCCCCACCTCTTCCGCTTTACGGATTCCCGCAAGTACCCTGCCAAGGTCCCCGCACCTCGTGATGCGGGCAAAAGTTTCGGGACGCAGGGAATCAAGGCTTATGTTAAGTCGCTGAACCCCTGCCTTCTTAAGTCCCTCCACCATCTCCGGCAGAAGCATCCCGTTTGTGGTCAGCACAATCTGGCGGAGTTGCGGGATTTTCGAAAGATCTCCAAGAAAATCGAGAATACCGTTCCTTACCAGTGGCTCGCCGCCAGTAACTCGAATCTTCTCTATGCCGATTCCTACCGCTGTCTCGGCCAGCAATAACAGTTCTTCGTAACTGAGGATATCCTGATGTCTCAATTTACGAACGCCTTCGGCCGGCATGCAATAGATGCACCGCAGGTTGCAGCGATCGGTGACGGAGAGACGGAGATAATTTATCTTCCTGCCAAAAGAATCAAACAGTGCCATTTTTCAAATCCTTCGCTCTGCTCCAGGACTGGGCTACCCCCTGGGACGTACGGGTGCCTGTTGGAGGCACCCGCAATAGTATCTTCATTACATTCACTGTCATGTATGACAATCAAAAATTCCAGAATTCGTCGATTTCCTCACCAGTCATATCCCACACCGCATTGTGCGGCGGGATAGGTTCTTCGAAAAATTCGGGCAGTCGGTCGTCCTTGTTGGTAAATCCGGCGGCAAGGTTGAACTCGTGCTCGGTCTTGAGGATCTGCTTTCCAAGCGCGACGACGTCATCGGCAGTCAAGTTCAGACCGTAGCGTGCATTGATCATCTCATAGATTGCCTCGAAGCATGCAGGGATATCCAGCGCAGGAAATGCCACGAAGATGCAGAGCCCGGTACTGTCAACGGCAGCGGTTGCAATCTGAAGATTCCTTGACAGTTCGACCTGGCCTTCCTTCTGGAGGGGATCCACAAACCCGCCAACCTTAAGGATATTGGTGGCAATAGTATAGCCGGCGGTATGGTCGGCGCCCATGGTTGATGTGGCATAGGTGATACCGATACCCTTGACGGCGCGAGGATCATACGCGGGGATACCCTGATTCTTGACAACGGGGATCCGGGTCAGCCCGTACGCCCTGCCCACGAAACCGGCGCCGTTACCAAGGATACGGCCAAGCGGTGTCGCTTTGCGGATCTCTTCGTTTATGAGCCGATAGGACTCCTTGCCGTCACCCCAAGGGAGGATACCGGCTTCCATGGCAACGCTCATCAGCACCGCCCCCTCAATCGAGTCGATTCCCACGTCGTCCATGGCGTTGTCGCATAGTGCAATGTCGTCCAGGTCGCTGATGTTACAGGCGCAGCCGAAACCCCAGATGGTCTCATACTCGAAACCGGATGTTACATACTCTCCCTTTTCGTTCAGATACATCTGTGAACACTTGATGATACAGCCGGCATGGCAGCCATGGCTCGGGTTACCGCCCCGCGCGACGATCACGTCGTGCATGGTCTCTCCGCAAATCTTTTCCGGGTGGTCAACCGTGCCGTAACGGAAGTTTTTGGTTGGAAGTCCGCCCGCCTCGTTCAGGATATTGATCAGGACATTGGTCCCGTACGTCGGCAACCCCTGGCCACTGACAGGATGATCGAGAAGCGCCTTGGCGAATATTCTGGCTTGCTGCTTGAATTTTTCCGGGTCGGCAATAGTGAGACCGGGACCGCCTGTGTCGTCGATGGTTATATACTTGATCTTCTTCGAGCCCATGACGGCGCCCCCGCCGCCACGGCCGTGGCTTCGGATATTGCAGTCCGGATCCTTCACGGATATATTGGCCGCCGCCATTCTGAACTCCCCGGCGGGACCGATAGATAGTATGCCGATCTTCTTGCCAAGACGTTCGCTCAGGGTCCTGATGACCTCGTAATTTCCCTTGCCGGAGAATTCCGTATCTTCCGATATGGTAACACCATCCTTGTTGATGTGGATCGAGTACCAGGTATCTTCCTTCGGTATCCCTTCGATGATCACCGCCTTTATTGCCAACCGCACCAGGTTCTGCGCGGCAGTCCCGCCAGCGTTGGCCTCCTTGATGCCGCCAGTCAAAGGGCTCTTGAAACCGGCGGAAAGACGTCCTGAGTTCGCGGCCGCCGTGCCCGTCAGCAGCCCGGGAGCAAAGACCAGCTTGTTGTACTTGCCCAGAGGTTCGCAGGTAGGGGGTACCTCCTTGGCCACTATCGTAGAGGTAAGGCCTCTACCTCCCAGACCTGCCCACTCATCAGGAACCGTTGAAGTACTCGTGCTGAGGGTAGACATGTTAACTCGAATAATCTTTTCTCCCATGATTGTCTCCTTTCTCAAAAGTTGAGAATGCTCCGACCTAATCGTTATTTGTCACAGTATATAACGATTCAGAAGAATATCTTCTCCACATAAAATTAATTTATTCTGGAGAATGGGAGTACTTTCATTATCAGCCAACAATCAGGCACACAAATCCTTGGGTAGGAGGTCTATACACAGTGTTAAGCAGTTCTGCAACAAGGTAACTCCGTTTCCGGATGGAAACTATTTCAGATCGTGCACAGCTCGCCATCTTGCTTCTTCCTGGATTTCAGATATACATATAAAAAAATTGAATACCTCTCCATGGCAACGAAACTCGTCACAAGCAGCAGCATATGAACCAACCGGAGGATTTATGAAACGACAGAGGTTTTCTCGGCACCTTCGCCTCTTCTTAACCCTTCTCATAATCACATCCTTCCCGGTTATCAGCACGGGAGACGAGGCTCCTAACAGCTGTCGGAACTGCCATGAAGATGCCAAAAGAATGGCGGAGTGGGGATATTCTCACTTCACAGTCACGCGGCAGGAGGCTTGGATGCAGACCGGGATGCCTGCCGACTGCAGCGATTGCCACCTGGGAAATCCGGCCAAAAACAATAAGACAGAAGCCCACCAAGGAATGGGCCGTCTGTTCCTGTTGCAGAAAAAAGGCTTGAAAGCAGAGACCGCCGAGCGGAAGTTGCCCCTCGAAGCCAGTGGGAACCAGGTTTTACGCCTTCGATCCATGACGGAAAAGGATGGCAGGAAACTCGTTGACTCTTCAGTCTCCACAATCCTCTACCAGGACCGACGTGCCGACACCTTGACCCAAGATTTCGCACTAATGGAAAAGACCTGCGGCAAGTGTCACCCGGAGGAATTTACCGAGTTCCGTACCAGCAACATGGCGCGCAACGCAAAGCAGAGCCTCTACAAAGGCTGGAACGACAAAAAACACGGCCCCCACAATTGCGGTGTCTGGTTTGCGGACAACTACAAAGCCATCGCAGCCAACACGGCTGTACCCTATTCGCTGGGAATGAGTTCCCTCAACCAGCGTGCCTGCAACACCTGTCACGTCGGCTGCCTTGACTGCCATTACGATCCACAGGGGAATGCCGGAAAAGACCCGATGATGGGCATGCATACCTTCAACAGAACTCCGAAACCGGAAAGCTGCTACGGCGGGGGCCGTGGCGCTCTCTGCCATTCGGGACCGGAAGACCGGAGGCGCGGAGCCGGCTATTTTGGCGGGGCTTTTTCACATCCTGAAGGGATGACGCAGGACATACACATCGGCAAGAATATCGGCTGTATCGACTGCCATGACAGCAGCCGCAGCGACAAGTCATTGGGTCATGCCACCATCATCCGTCAGGCAACCTGCGGCTCCTGCCACGAAAATGCAGTTACAAGTAATGCAGCGTCCTTGCACAGTAAACTGTCCTGCGAAGCCTGTCATGTCAGCAATGTTGCCGGATATCAGGCCACATTCTGGGGACCCGGCAACCTGGCCGGATCGGAAACCCCCTTCTACAAATACAATGGTTATTACGGCATCATGAAGGAGCCGATCCTCATCAAGGATCAGAAGGGGCACTGGATTCCGGTCAAACCATTCCCCATGGCGGTCCTGAACCAGAAATCCGCGGACCTGAAACCCGGTTTACACTGGCGATATCCGGCACATCTGCCGAAGCTGCAGCGGACTGACGATGCCTGGGGATACGTAGGATTATTCAATGGCCTGCCGGAAAACAACAAGGCTCTCCTCTGGATCCAGATGGACAAGATGTCCCATAAGTACGGCAAAAGCCGAAGCTGTGACTCCTGCCATGGGTCGGAAAACGGAGAACAGCGACAGGAGGTCAGCTGGGATTTCAGCGATAAGGGAGCATTGCCCTTTAACGGCAGACATACCGTACTCGCCAACAACAAGGGACTGTTCATCCTGGACATGAAGACAGACGAGCAAATCGAAGTAAGCGAAGGCTACAAACTCTCCAGCTTGGCACCCTGGTATTATCTGAAGGACAAATGGTTCATCAAGGGGAATTTCGCTTTACCGAAAATCAAAGACCGAAAGCGATATGAAAGACTTCACGAGGACACGATGCGGGCCATGAAGCAAAAGGTCATTCACCGGTAAATACTCATACAATCAGGTAACAGTCAGGGTGAGTGGTACAGGGCTGGAGAGTGTACAAATACGTGGGATTAGATTTGACGGAGTGGGAGTGAATTTTCAGTACAGGCAACCATTGTCTCGGTTACTAGATTCTGAAGACCTACGATAATCGGTTAATGTGACTACCGTTTGCCCGTTGGTTCGAATTTGTAACCAACTCCATAAACGGAACAAATAAGCTCTTTATCCGGCCAAACCGCAGCAATTTTCCTGCGCAGCTTCTTAATATGGCTATCAATCGTGCGGTCGGCCACCACCCGCTCATCCGGGTAGATATGATACATCAATTGCTGTCGCCCGTAAATTCTGCCATGATGTGCGACCAGAAATTGCAGCAGTTTGAATTCCACCGCCGTTAAGTCAAGGTTGTGGCCGTCAAGTCTGGCCAGGTAGCGCGATTCGTCTAGCTCCAGACCCTTCAGTGCTGAGCCATTCCCTCCGGCTATTCTGCGCAGCACGGCCTTGACCCGGGCAACTACCTCGCGAGGACTGAAAGGCTTGCAGATATAATCGTCTGCTCCCAGTTCCAGGCCAAGCAGCCTGTCAATCTCTTCTACTCTGGCAGTTGTCATAATGAGGGGCACAGAGGAAAAAGCACGAATTTCCTTGCAGATATCGAACCCGTTTTTGCCCGGCAACATCAGGTCAAGCAACACCAGCGCAGGCTCATGCTCTTGGACCCAATCAGTCACAAGGGAGCCATCCCCCAGACAGACTGTCTGGAAATCAGCTTGCGCCAGGTAATCGGCCATCAGCCTGGCCAGCTTTTCCTCATCCTCCACAATCAGAATCAACTCTCCCATGCTCACCTTCCTGCCCGCGGCAATTCTATGTGTATCATTACGCCACCCAGAGGAGACGGCTGGGCAGCGATGCTCCCGCCATGCGCCTCAACAATCGTCCGGCATATGGCCAGCCCGAGTCCGGCACCGCCGCTCAAACGGTTGCGGGAAGACTCAACCCGGTAAAGGCGGTCGAACAGTCGCTCTGACTCTACCGTTGAAACACCAGGAGCCGAGTCTTTGAGAAGAACCACTACACGGCTTTCATCCTGATGCATCACCACTTGCGCATTCCCACCAGCATCAGTATATTTCAGGGCGTTGTCGAAAACATTTGAAAAGAGCTGATGCAGCCGCTCCTTGTCGCCAAAAACCATCGCAGCCACACCTGCAGGAATATCCGCTGTAACCACAATTCCCTTATCAATGAATTTCGGGTAATACAATACCATGACCTCCAACAGAACTTCAACCAGATCGAGATTGGTTTTCCGGTAGGTAAGAGCTCCCACGTCCGAGAGGGAAAGCTGATAGAGATCATCGACCAGCCTGCTCAGATGTAGCACCTCGCCATGCAAGGAGTTGATTGTTTCCGGGGTCGGAAGGCGGATTCCATCCTGAAGCGCCTCGGTCTCTCCACGCAAAATGGCAAGCGGTGTACGCAGCTCGTGGGAGATATCGGCAACCCAAAGACGCCGATTCTGTTCGTTATTCTCCAAGGACACCGCAAGTGAATTAAAGTCGCCGGCAAGCTGACCCAATTCGTCTCGTGAGGTAACCGGCACCCGTACCGCAAAACGACCAGCCGCCAATTGGTGAGTTGCACGTGCCAGGTCGTCGAGGGGCCGAACAAGTCGACGCGCCATGAGCAATGACAACACTGTTGCCAGAATCACAATAAAAACCGCCTGAAGAGCCAAAGCTTGTGTCTGCCCCTTCAACAAGCGTTACTGAGGCAACACGG
>JAQUHM010000414.1 GCA_028683595.1 Geobacteraceae bacterium
CTTCTTCACCGGACCGCCCCAGTCCACCTTCGGCAGATTTTCCAGAAACGACCAGCTAGAGGGGGAACTGGTCTATTCATGGTGAAAGACACGGAATTGCACTGCATGGCTTCCTGAAACAAATGTTCCCCAACAGCAACCGACCTGACCCTCTCTCACCACATCTTCAAATGAAAAAGCGCTCCATCCTGGCTAATTTTCATCCGCAGCCACGAGACAAGTAACCGGTCGTTTCTGATTGGTGATCTGGAGATTATTGATTCCGGTCCAAATCGTCACCGACCAGTTACAAGTGAATAAGCTAATTCAAACTGTTTCATTTTAATTTTAATCCATGTTATAACACTGCTGAAAATGAGGGAAAATGTTACCTCTCTTCTCATGAAAAGCGGTAATCCCGACATGCAATATTTGAACTTACTAGGCGTAACAATTTGTTTTTGTTGGCAAGAGCTATCAGACAGATGATTATTGGTGGGTTACTTCACAATTGATAATTCAGAATGCTGCAGTTGAGATAAATGTTGGCAGTTCGAGCGGATGCAGACCTGAAGGTTTGCTCTCTCAGGGTGAGTAAAATTATGAGTTTGGTTTTTCTGAGCGATCAATTGACTCGTGATAATGACGAGACTGATTACGCGATCATGTCCTTGCTTGAGGAACGGAATAATCACACTATATTTTACATCCCCTCTCAAGCCGATAAAGAAAGGTTCTTTTATTCAAGGGCCGTTTCGTATTATTCACGGTTCGGAATCCGTGTATTGGATTACTTCGACCTAGAAAATGAATACGATGCAAAAAGAATTGATGAATTATTTCAGGCGGGTGCTGTCCATTTAAGTGGAGGCTCAACTTTCCATTTTCTCCAAAGCCTGCAGAGAAGAGGTTTTCTGTCAGTTCTTAAAAAGTATGCGGCAAACGGAGGTACCCTTATTGGTGTCAGCGCGGGTGCATTGTTGATGACACCGCATATTGAAGCATCATTAGTCTATGGTGATCCATTCATAGAGGGAATAGATACTCGAGCCCTGAACCTTGTAGATTGGGAATTCTTCCCGCATATCAATTCTCTGATAACCGAAGAAAAAATTATTGCGTATTCGAGGCAGTCGGGGAAAAGAATACTTTCTTGCGAAGACGGGGACGGGATTATCGTGTCCGAAAAGGGAACCCAGTATATCGGGATTGTTAGAGAGTATTACAAGGGAGCCTTGCAACCTTCGAGGGTCAGGAAATACAGGGACACCATAGAATGGCACTAGTTTAAGCTTATTGGCATGAGAAAAAGCCCGGAAATATTGGCCAAACCAGCCGTGGCGGCCTATGCAAAATGAAGCACTATATTTCTAGTCCTTTATCTACAAACCTTGTATCGGAGCCTCATTTAGCTCAGCAGTATAATGGCTCTGATGAATCGATATGTTTTCAAACAAATCGGCAATGATTTCATTCTACGACTGCTTAAACTAGTGCCATTCGGGACACCATACTAATTAATAATTGAAACAGAGGAAATACGTATGGTGTCACCCTATTTCCTCCGCTACGCTTCGCCGGTGCGCCACCCCCCGGCCGTTCGGAACAACAAATGAAAATACTAATACCAGTTTTTGAGCCATACTATTTCGATGTCAGCAGGTATAAGTGGCTAATTGAGTATCCAGAGGGTCATAACCTGGTTGAACTCGATGGCGACATTTCAGATGGCACCGTTGGCCTTCTGGTATCGCACTGCTTGAGTACAACGATATGGAAGTTGATGAAGAATTTTTGTCTGCGCTTAAGGCCAAAGAGGACCTTGCACTCAATGGTGGGCTGAGAATAACCAAAGAAGGAAAAACCATCGACCCTTCCTGCTGCGCCGACTTCCAGGATTGGAGAGAGTGGGAGCTGCTTCAAGCAGGTGACATAGATTCATTATGGCTTGGTCATGATCCCAGCCCATGGGTTGAAGTAATGGGTGACGAGGTAATTATCTGGTCGGATGAAAAAGAAAAATAGAATATTTTCGCAATCTCGCTTTCAAAATCTGAGGTAGCGGTAGCACTACAGCAGGTCGAAAAAGACCTGGAGGTCGTTGCTCAGAGAATAGAGAAGTGGGCAAGCGCTCACGTTAAATCAAGGCACCCTGAATTCGTAAGCGCCATGCGTCAATATGTCTTCTCAGGAAATAAAATCTTTTGAGGAAGTATTGACGAAGGGCATAACCAAGCGCGGCACACGATCGACAGGAGGTAATCGATGAATCATGACCAGTTGATTAAAGGAACCAACAGGGTAGCAATATACGCCACAGTAGCTTTGTTCTACTGGGTTTTTGTTTTTTTGATAATCACAACATTTGACCTGAAAATATTTAAAGAACACATTACCGAGATATTCTACCTGAGCCTTCTTGGTATTTTTGCAATTTTGGGCGGTGCTCTTATTTTGAATGTAATGTCAAATCTCTCAAAAATATCGACAGTACTATCTGTAGAGCGAGGGAACAACGCTCCAATTCAAAAGCCCTCCCGCTTTGCAATTATTGCATTAGCTCTCTCATTTCCATTAATTTGCGGTGTTCTCTTTGCCGGCAATTCATTTTCCGCAGAGAAAAAGAAGTATTTGCTGGTTTCTGCTGCGCAGTCTCTCATAGCAGAAAACAACGGTGAGCTTGCTACCATCGCAAACTACCAATTTTCAATAGATTACGTAAAAAAGGCCGAACAAACCTTGGGCATCATTAGGAAGATCGATAAGAATTTCCCAGAAGTGATGCTCATAGTTCCGGATAAAATAGACGACAAGAAAGTTTTTCTTGGATTTGGTGGGAACCTTGATTCTGACGACGTAGTAACCGCAAACAAACCAGATCAGATAAATCGGTTTAAAAAACCACGGTTCATATATTCAGCAACCCGTGAAGAGCGCGAGTACCTGGACAAGGTATTCTCCGGCAATGAAAGCAATTATAAATTCTCATACGAAAAAGGTAACTATCAGCTGTATTTCCCTGCTTTGATTAACGGAAAAAAGATCGTCTTGTATTTCTCTGATTACCAACGATATGGGAAATTCGGCTCATAAGTCCGGAATGCTGCGAGGCCAGTAATCAAACCACTTCATATAATGAACCACGTCGTTCAGCCATGAATTATGATCTTATGTAACTATACTTGATGGTCTCGCAAAAACGTTTTACAGCTTAGGCAACGCAAGCACCGGGTCGGTGGATGTTGGACAGAAACACCCCTGAAAGCTGCATCAGATTCTTTGTAATGTGCTTGAACCGCTCTTTGAT
>JAQUHM010000415.1 GCA_028683595.1 Geobacteraceae bacterium
CGTTTCCATTGCGGTGTGGGCAATTTCCCGGTCCCTCAGGGTTGGCGAAGAAAATACGTTGAGATGAGGCGCCCTGCCCATTACCACGATATCATGGACCAGGAAAGGAAAGGCCGACACCTGATTCTGCGGGACATAGGCGATACCTTTGGCCACTTCGGCCGGCCTCATGCGGGAGATATCCTTGCCACCGAGAAGAATTGTGCCGTGCCAGCCCTGAAGAACATTGGACACGCATTTGAGGAGCGTGGACTTTCCTGTGCCGTTGGGGCCCAGCAGGCAGAAGACGTCGCTGGGGCTGACTGAAAAGGATACCTCGCGGAAGATAGGGATGGCACTATCTCCGGGATAGCTGAAAGTCAGGTTGTGAACGCTAAGAAGGTCACTCATAATTACCACCCCGAGCGGTTTTTACGCAGCAGATAGGCGAAAATGGGGGCACCCACTAATGCTGTCAGGATACCGATGGGTATTTCCATTTCCATGGCCGTCCTGGCGATGGTATCCACGGCAACCAGGTAGGATGCCCCCACCAGGACCGTGACCGGGAGGAGGATCTTGTTGTCCGGCCCGGCGAGAATCCGGCCGATGTGCGGGATAACCAGCCCGATCCAGCCGATGATGCCGCCGATGGAGACGGCCGCCGCAGAGATCATGGTTGCGCAGAGGATGACGGTTGCCCTGATGCGCCCCGTATCAACCCCAAGAGCCCGCGCGTCTTCTTCACCCATGGCGAGCAGGTTGATCCTCCAGCGAATGAGGATCAGCACGCTGATGCCAAGAAGGATGATGGGCCCGACAACCACCATGTCCCTGTTTGAGGCGTTGTTGAGGGAGCCGAGCAGCCAGAAGACGATGGAGGGCATTTCATTCACCGGATCGGCGATGTATTTGATGAGCGAGGTGGCTGCGGAGAACAGCGAGCCGACAATGATTCCGGAGAGCACCAGCATCAGTACGGGTGTGGTCCGGTAGACCCTGCTCAGACCGTAGGTCATCAGCACCGCGATCAGGCCGCCGGTGAAGGAAAATACCTGGATGGCGAGGATGTTGCCGAAAAAGAGGATTGCCACGGCCGCACCAAGTCCGGCACCGGACGATACCCCGAGGATGTGCGGTGAAACGAGGGGGTTGCGGAACAGACCCTGAAATGCCGCCCCGGAAATGGACAGGCCGGCGCCTACCAGAATGCCGGCAATAAGTCGTGGAACACGAACGTCGAACAGGATCGATTCCAGGGTCGGAGACCAGGAATGCTTGATCGGCAGGACGACAGAAGCGAATATTTTGAAGATCGTTTCGGGCGGGATGTATATTTGCCCGAGCATAAGAGAGCATGTGGCAACCGCCACCAGGAGAATTATGAGGATGAAGAGGAGTTTTCCCGGGTTGGCAACGGTGACGTTATTTTTCTCCGCGAAATGCATGGGCAGAACTTACCTCTTTCCTTCCGTTGCAGCGAACACGATCCCGAAATCTCCGTTCAGAATTGCGTGTGCCTGTGCATCGCTCAGGTTGAAAGACATGATTTCACCGTAAAACTTCTTTACCTCTTTGACCATGTCAACATCCGCGAAAAGCTTCGGATACGCTGTTTTTGCCAGCCAGAGCGGATTGAGAACCGCTGCCTCGGCGGTCGGCCGGTCCCAGATGAAGATGCCGACCGGCTGCTTGTAGACCTGGTGGTTGCGTATTGCCGTGACATTCTTCCATCTCGGGTCGTTATAGACCTCTTCGGGGGTTCCCGAATCGATCACCAGGATATCCGGATTCCAGCCGAGCACTTTTTCCATGGACATCTCCGAGAGCCCGGAATGGAGACCTTCCTTTACACCGGCCGTGCTGATCTTTGATGTTGCGTCCCTGCAGCCCGCGGTGTTGATGCGTTCATGCATGAAGGTGTCTCCGCCCAGGGTCACGAGGTGCTTGGGTCCGTAACCGTTAAAGACCTTTTTTCGTTTGTCGGCGGGGATTGTATCGGTGCGGGATTTTACAAAGGCGAGGGTTTTCTCCAGGTAGGCAATATACTTTTCACCTCTGGCCTCTTTCCGGAATACCGAGGCATAAAAGCGGATCTCATTTTTGAGAAGGTTGGTGTCATGATTCATTGTACTTACCGTAAAGGCAACCGGGATGCCGGTTTTTTTCTGCACGATGGAACCGTCGAGGTTTCCGGCTATCACCAGCTGCGGTCTGGAGAGGAGCAGTGATTCGATATTGATGTGTCCGCTGGTGCTTCTCGGCCCGGGGAGATCCTTTACCGACGGATCGAAGGCTAGGATGAGTTCGGAGCCCTTCAGGGTATTGGTGACGGCACAGAGCTGATTGCGTGCCCCGAGGATGTAAGCGATCTGCCCCGTTGGGCCTCCAAACAAGGCCACCCGGGTGAGCGGATCGGGTACCTGGACCTTGTTCCCGATCATGTCGGTGATCCAGCGTGTTTTCCCGGATGTCGCTGTCTTCTCGGTCCTCAGCATGGCAAGGACGAAAACAAGAAGCGCAATAAGTGCGGAAACAATGAGTATTTTCTTGATATGCCAGTTGGTTTCCATCTCTATCTCCTTCTAGTGCCCCGCGCGGTTATTTCCTGAACCGTGTCACCGGTTCGATGCCTTCAATCTTGTTGTAGAATTTAACTCCCTGCGCTACGCTCCGGAAAAGCTTCTCCTGGTCCACTATCCTGACGCCCGCGATGACCGAGGCGCCGAAGTCGAACAGAACATCATTCATGGGGGTGCTGGGGCCGAGTACAATGGCTATGCTGTTGCGGGAGAGTTCCAGGAGCCGCTGGAGGGTTTTGTTGATCAGGGATGTCCCGGTGATGATGACCAGGTCGGATTCAGGGATTACTTCTTCAGCGGCAAACGGGGGCAGTTCGCCCGGTTGCGGATTCATTTCAAGCAGGTAGGACTGTGCTGCCGACCGGGCCAGGCGCTCATAAAAAGGGAACCTGCCGATACAGGTTACCGTCTTGCCCGGTGCACAACTCATAATATAGTCAAAGACGTTGGCGTTTTCTCCAGTTGGTTCGACCAGAGAGGAAAGGGCTGCCAACCCGAGGGAGGCCTCCAAAGGTTCCCAGCTTTTCAACCCCGCGGCAATTTCCAGGATATCTTTTCCCTGGATCGCGCCGGCTTCCGACAGTTCAAAACCCTCCCTGCCGCGAAATACATGGGCGATGCCGGTGTTTCTGCTTTGTACGGCGATCCAGTGAGGGCCGATCAATACCCTGGCTGCTTTTTCTTCTGTCCCGGAAACGCTTTCCAGTAGCGCGTCTACGA
>JAQUHM010000416.1 GCA_028683595.1 Geobacteraceae bacterium
AAGGGAGGAAACCAGGGAGTCATGGGAATCAAGAGCAAGCTGGCATTCCAGGAGCATGGCCGTGGTTTCCACGGCTGAGCCCGACCAGCGCCACGAATACCACCAGGAATTTGCATCGTCGTCCTGCAACCAGGCAGCGGAACCTTCCCTCTTCACCTTCTTTTTCAAATCATCGAGGAGGAGTGTTGCCCGGCCTTTCTGTGAACCTTTCTGCAAGGCCGCAACATACTGCACACGCTGGGATGGCTGCAGCTGACGCCATCCCGCTTCGATCCTCTTCTCCGCGGCATCATCGCTCCGACCAGCCAAGACATACGCACGGTAAAGAGATGGAAGAGCCTCAAGGGACACTTTTTTCATCTGATCAGTCAGGGACTGCACACCCCGTTCATAGGAATCGTTACGCACCGGAACACCCGCCTTGCGGGCAAGAGCAAGGCCGTTCATGACATGGGCGGTCATATAGGGATCGGTGGCATCCTCTTTCCACCATCCCCAACCGCCATCTTCGTGCTGGAAATCATAAAGCCGCCGCAGCCCCTCGTCTAGGACACGTTCAAGCTTTTCTGAAACATCCGGTGACAGGGAAAACCTCGACGATCCGAGGAGTTTTTTCACCTGAACGGCAGGCAAAAAGCGCGACATAGTCTGCTCCACGCAACCGTAAGGGAAATCGATCAGCTCAGCCAGACTCTCGTTGAGACTGGCGGTAAGGGACGGGGCTACGGACAGATCGAGAGACGCTCCTTCATCCATGGCGTCACCGGGCAGATTGACCTCTGTCTCCCCTTCCGTGCCGCGAAGAACGATATTCCCCTGGGACATCCTTTTCATACCCCTCATGAATACCGGGAGCGTCAATTCCATGGCATCACCGCGGTCGCCTGCCGAGGCCCGCAGCCGGAGAAGCGACTCACCCGGGACCTCAGCCTTGACGGACATATCCCGCCGCAGAGTTCCTCCCGGAGCCACAGTCCCGGAAAAGCGGCTCTCTCCCAGCAGCGAAAGACCGCTGGCCTCGAAGATGCCGGTGACGTCCCGCTCGCTGTCGGTCATGTTGGTTATGATCCCGGGAATTTTCATCCGGTCCCCCACCGTAAGGAAACGGGGTGGTTGCAGCCTGGCCATGACGTCCAGCCTTGCGATAAAGGTGTCGCGTCCTGTCCCGAACTCGCTCCGGTCGGTGAAACCGACAGCCGTCGCCCGCCAGGTAGTCAGGTTATCGGGCAGCTCGAATTCCGCTTCCGCTTTGCCATCCGCCCCAGTGGTAAGAATCGGGAGCCAGAAGGCGGTGTCCTTGAAGACCTTGCGGACCTTGATCCCCTGCAGCTTGTCATCGGCCAGAGTCGACATCCCGGCTTTGGCGGCGCCGCCCAGATAGACACGCGGAAAAGAGTTGAGGGTCAGGACCCGGTGCTCACGGGTTCCCCGGAAAAAGCGGTAGATGTCAGGCTGGGTTTCCGGCGCAACGGCAAAGAGCGCCTCATCCACCACAGCCAGGGAAAGCTCAGTCTCCCTCGGCAGAGCATCCCCGCCCCGTGCCGCAATTGAAAGCCGAACCTTTTCTCCCGGTTCGTACAGGTCCTTGTCGGTCGAAACCGTGAGATCCAGCAAATCCGGCCGGGAATCGACCCGCAGATTTCTGGTCCGGGAATAGAAGTGCCCCTTTTCGATCATGACGGCGGACACGAAGACATACGGTGCCATGTCTTCAGTAACAGGAATTTCAACCACCTCAACGGATCCGGCTGACGGGACGACACGGCGGGAGTAGATTTCGCGACCCTCGACAGTCAAAAGGAGGGCGGCTCCGGCAACAGGGCTCTTCACGATAATCCGAGCTGTTTCACCGGGCTTATAGATCTTTTTATCAAGCTCAACCCCCAGTTCGCGGTAGGAGGTATCCCAGGCGTACCCTTCCCGCCAGACCCAGACCCATCCCACGCCGGCGGCTTTCAAGCCCCGTTCATCGGTCGTGACGGCAGATACGCGCCAGTAACCGGGACGGGGAAAGGTCTGGACAAACACCATCCGGCCGCTTGCGTCGGTATCAACCTCCCGCTCGTTTAACTTGCGGTAGCTATACCTACGGGCATTTTTGTCGTATACCTGTTCCGCAACGGTAACGAGAACCCGGGCGGAAACGCTTTTGCCCTCCCAGGTGGAGGTTGCAACCTCAATGTCAGTCTTTTTCCCGGGCGAGCAAAGATAGGAGAGAGGGCGAACCGTGAGGTTAATAAGTGAAGGAGTAACGGTAAAAGAAGCGGTGGCAGACACCACTCTCCCGGCACTGTCGGTAATATCGAATTCAACCGTATAGGCCCGGGGCGATTCGAGCGGCTTCGTGTTGATCGTGACCAGAACCATGCCCTCGGAATCGGTTGTGACCTCCGCTTCACCGAGAAAATCGGCATAGCCGCCAAACAGATCTTCACCATTATCTCCGTTATCTCCATCTTGGTCACCACCGAATCGGTAGTAGGGCCGGGAATAGATTCGGTACCGGACCTTTCCATCCACCACAGGAGCACCAAAATAGTAGCGGGCCTTCAGCGAAACAGGAACCTGGTCGCCCCCCACGTGGAATTTCTTCCCGGCCGCAACAGTAACTTCGAACTCGGGCTTGCGGTATTCGAGAACTTTGAAAGAGGCCTGGAAGGTATACCCTCCAACCACGGCCCGCACGGAATAATCGCCCAAGGGCGGCTGTGCCGGGAGAACGACTTCACCGTTGAAGGAGCCGGACGACGAAACCGGATACTCCTTCTCCATCAGGGTCTGGTCACCACTATCGGTAATCGTCACCCGAACCGTTTCCGTTCCGGGCAGGGCATACCCCTCACCGACAATCTTGCGGAGCACCCCCTTGAAGAACACGGTCTGGCCCGGCCGATAGGCGGAGCGCTCGGTATAGAGGTATCCCTTCAGACCCTGTCCCCCGTCTTGCAGGGCAGAAACATGAAAAATGGCCAGGTTGTCATCCTTGCGGCCAATGAAACGCACACTCCTCGCCTTGCTTGGGCTGGCGAAGAGACCATCAATGCCGGTTTTGCCGAGAAGTACCGGAAGCGCCGATGCTCCCGGAGAAACTGCCGCTTCGAGAATCTCTACCCCTTCAAGTGCATGGCCGTCCACCAGGTCGGCAGCAAAGAGAAGGGTTCCGGCCGGAGATGACTTGGCCACAAGCCCAAGCCGGGTAACCAGGAACGAGGAATGTGCAACGGTTCCGTTTCCTTCGGCTATCAACAGGTAGGAACCGGGAGGCAGGGGCTCAAGTTT
>JAQUHM010000417.1 GCA_028683595.1 Geobacteraceae bacterium
TCAATGCCCTAAGTCAGTAGGGGTACCGGGAAGATTGAGGAACGCTGAGAACTCCATGGGAGGACCCAAACTGCGCTGGATAGTCTGGGGAAATACCGATTTACCTACTCACTCAAGAAACCGTATTTTCTCCCCGTTATTTACAGAATATACATACGGTAGCGTGTGGCGGCGGGTTGAACGGTTAACTGGCCAACATGCCATTTGGAATGATGGCCGCCATGAAAATTGATGTAAAACGGCTGGTTACGAAGATGTTGCTTCGCTGGGTTGAAATATTTGGGGGAGTTTGGTTGGGGGATGGCCAGATCTGGTCAACAACGAGTTGTGCCATAAAAAGGACAGAAATGTGTCAAAGCGAAAATATAGAAACAAATTGGACTTTATTGAGGATGCCTTCCGGGCTTGCTGGACAAATGCAAATGATCTAGTCGCGTCTGCAAAGCTCCTTTTAGATAGCGGATTCAATGGCCTTGCGCTTTCAGTCTCAGTGCTGGCATTAGAAGAATTAGGAAAGCTTTTTTGCATTGATGGGCTGCTATTCGCGCGTAGCGATGATCATAAGGCAGAAGCTTATGTGAAATCACTGAAAAGCCATGCAACTAAGCTCTCTTCCCTTACGTTACTTCCATATCTCCTAGGAAACATTGCAGGCGCCGATTCCCGCTTGAAATCAGAAACCAGATTTGCTCAGACTGTTTCCATAGCTATAAAAGATTTGCAGGAGCGCGGAAACGTCGTATTTCGATTATTGCCAAATTCATCCTTTCAGGATTTGGATAATTTAAAACAACAAGGTTTCTATGCACAACCATATAATAATGTCTTTAAAGCACCAAGTTCTGCCATAAACAAAGAGACCTCTGAGGCTGTATATTCTTTGGCATGGAGAGCAACAATAACTCTCGATTTTCTGTTAAAAGACGGCAATCTTAACCGGTACATCACAACTGCAAGAATGGTCAGAGAAAAAATGACTGAAAAACAACAACATTGGGTCGAAAGAATGGGCAAGGAATTTTCAGAGTCCTCGCATTTGTCTGAAGAAACTGAGCCAAGTAATGAGAATGAAAGTAGCTGGAAAGGCACAACACGCCATTAGAGCCGACTCGCTGACGCTCCCGGCTCAGCGGCAACCCGTTATATTTCAAAGAAAGAGTACGAAATTG
The DNA here is from genome assembly GCA_028683595.1 of Geobacteraceae bacterium. GTDB lineage: Bacteria > Desulfobacterota > Desulfuromonadia > Geobacterales > Geobacteraceae > RPRC01. The sequence goes on from JAQUHM010000417.1 coordinate 1,170, forward strand.
AATAAGAAATCATATAGCGAAATATTCACTATTTCAAACAGCCCCAAAAGAAGACCCTATGCGTCGAAAATATCGATTGCCCTTCCGGAAGGGTTAGAATATCGATTTGACGGTGAGACCACTTTGTTGCTGGACGCACCATATATTGTAAGGATTAAGCCCATCATCCAGAAAGAAGGTGGGAAAAACCCCCAGAAACTAACCGCAATTGCCGAAGGTTTTGCTACTGCATGTGAAGCGGAGCAAGTTGGGCTGAAACTTTCCTTGGCAATTATGTGGTCTGCAGTATCTAGGAAATGGCCAATAAAGCTTGACTACCACACCCCGCAACCCTGCATGATCTTTGACCGTACTCATACTGGTGGGCTAGGTATGAGCATCAGTGCTTCTATAATAATAGGTTCAAGCGCCCACCAAGTGTCAAACCTTATCAATGATGTGCTATCAAGAGATATTACTATTGACAATAAGCTGTTAGTATCTATGGAATTGTTCACATCAGCAAGGCTTGAGTCAACAGAGCGAGCAAAATTCATAGGACTAGTATCATCGCTTGAGCCATTAGCAGCAGTAAAAAAGTATAATATCAAAGAAATTGATGATCTTATATGCTCGTTTATTCATGATTTAAATGAATTAGTTGCAATTCCAGAAAACACAAGGAAATCAATTGAATCACGAGCAAATGCCCTCAAAGCAGAATCAATATCACAGGCAATAGCTCGCTTGGTCAGTGAATATTTTGATGAAGATACTGAAGCAGTAAATATTGTTAAAGAAGCCTATAATATCAGAAGTAAAATATTGCATGAAGGTTCATTTGATGCAGACCTTGATGAAAAAAGTAACAAACTAGAAGATGTCATTAGGCACATTTACAGTCGAATACTCGATTTGCCTCTTCTCTCTCCCGCTACAATACCAAAAAAAATATAACCAGCGGCACGACCGGCCCAAAGGCAGACCGGTCAGCCTTGAGATATTAGCCCTTTTAAATAAATAGGAGCAATTATGTCGCTTGAAGTTGAGTTTCACGAAGACATGCTCGAAATTTATAAAAAAGCAAAAAAAGAGGCGAAATATAATGCAATTCGATTTTTACAAATGGTGGTTGAATTAGGCGGTCTAGAAACAGCTAATAAATTGATAAATGCAGAAAATGTCTCAGAAGGCTATACCGCACTTTGGGAACGCGGAATGCTCAACTTAACAGTTGAAGCCCTAATATATGAAAACGAAAAATACCATTCATTATTTTCAAAAGAACAATATGAAAAGTGCATCAAAAGGCTTAAAGAGTACGGGTATCCAATCCAGGGCTAACAAGCAAATCAAGCGGATGGAATAGGGCTGGGTGCTACCCGAAAAGCAAAATCTAAATTGCGGTAGTAGCGTGAACATTTCGTCGCCACCGCTTATCACGACCGTTAGGCGTCAAAATTTAAATATCGAGGAAATAGAATTAATTGAGCATTTTCAGCACACTCGCAGAAGCAAAAATACTCGACTGGATCAGGCGGAAAAAAGCAGGTGAAATCATCGAACCTGAAACGACCACAGAACCTCTTAAAATAAAATCCATTGAGGGCTACTTGCTCGAAGATATCAAAGCACTCATCGAACAAGCTGAAAATGAACCACTAGAAAAAAGAAAAATAACTGAACAAAAAGCAAGAAATCTCGAAATCCAACTTCTTACGTCCCTGGAAAAAGAAGGTTTCAATTTAGTGGCAAGAATGAACGAAGAACAAATAAGAGAACACAGAAGAAAGCATAAACCCAAAAACGCCTAACAAACTAATCAACCGGACGGAAAATACTTCTGCGCTAAATTGAAAGGGAAAAGGGGTCAGGCCTTGAAAAGGGAAAATAGGATAAGAAAAGAAAACACAAATTCTCTTTTCAAGGCCTGACAGCAGCTATTTAATGGGTGCCCCCTTTTCTCTGCAAAATTTAAGGGTGTGCTTAGCACCTAAATGTTGAGTGCCACGACATCGATAACAAAAAAATGTGCCAGGACATCGATAACAAAAGTTCTCTGACAATCGAATAGCCACTACGTCATTCTGTGAACACCAAAAATATTTCGGAGGTGTTCATGG
>JAQUHM010000418.1 GCA_028683595.1 Geobacteraceae bacterium
AACCGGTATCCTGTGCAGTGGATACCGGTTTTTCTGTTTTGATTTTGTTTAATGGTGATGTCTTGTTATTCTAACAGGCAACAGATAACTGATTCTCTGTTTAGGTGATGCCTATTTGAACGGAACAAATTTGCACGCATCAGCCCCACAGGGCGGACACTGCTTTGGAGGTGTCTGGCCTTCACATTTGTATCCGCAGACGGTGCACTGCCATTTTTTCGGTTTGGGCATTTCTGACTCCTTTATTTGCTGAGGTTACGCTTCGTATTAAAAGCGCGTGTGGTACTCCTTGAGACGTAAAGCGAAATTCTTTCCGAACTGGTAGCATTTTTCCTCATCTTCAGATGAAGGTTTAAAGATAACCTGGAGACCGGGATCAAATTTCTCGAGGCCCATCTTCTCAAATATTTCATAGGTTTCTTTTACGGCGCCGCCACCCCAGCCATAACTTCCAAATGCTCCTGCAAGTCTGTTTTTCGGGCGGAGACCTCGCAAGTGGGTGAGACATTCTGCCACGGACGGAAACATAAGATTGTTCAGTGTCGGAGTGCCGAAGAGGGTGCCCCTTGCTTTCCAGAACTCGGTAATGACGACGTTCATGGGGGTAGCCCGCAGCTTCAGAACTCTGCAATCAACGCCTTCACTCATGATGCCTTCGGAAATGGGAACCGACATCATCTCAGTACTCTTCCACATGGTATCGTAGACGATCAAGGCGCGGAGATCGGCTTTCCCACGTGCCATATTGATGTAGGACTCAATTACTTTCTGTGGCTGAGTCCTCCAGATAACACCGTGGTCCGGGGCAATTATTTCAGGATTAATACCTAATTTCTGCAGGTCGGCAATCTTGTCCAGAATGAGTTGACCAAATGGCATGAGAATATTGGCATAATAATCAACCACTGCGTCTTCAAGAATGACGGTGGAAACGCAGGCGCTGAATTCGTCGTCGAACCGCGCAGTGGATGCTAAGTGTTGTCCAAAACCGTCTTGACTGAAAAGGACCCCTGCCTCCTGACAATACGTCATCATGGAATCCGGCCAGTGAATCATCGGGGTCTCCATGAATAGAAGGGTGTTTTTTCCTATTTTCAGAGTGTCACCGGTTTTTACCAGATTCATTTTCCAGCGGGACGTATCAAAGAATCTGTCGAGGCCTTTTTTGCCGCGATCGGTTATATGGATCGTCGCATTTGGAGCTAAGGCCATGATTGAATCAATACTCGTGGCATGGTCGTTTTCAATGTGATTGATTATGACATGCTTGATTTTCTCCGGATCGACCAAACTTTTTATGTGCTTGATGGTAATATCGGAAAAATCATATTTTACCGTGTCGACGAGAGTAACTTCTTCATCCATAATAAGATAATTATTGTACGAGGTACCTCGAGGCGTTTCGTACCCGTGAAAATCTCGTACTGCCCAGTCAATTGCACCTACCCAGAAAATATCTTTTTTCAGTTCAACTGGTTTCATGTTTTCTCCAATCAATAGTATAATTGTAACAGTCTGAAATCATTTACAAGAACAAACCGTGTCCACGGGGCATGAACGATCTTGTTCTGGACTTAGATGGTGTCTGTCCCGGCAACAGGCACAAATGCCGTTGAACGTTATGGAATAATCAATGATGTTGAATTCCCGCAGTGATCCGGCGTTTGGTACAAGATTGTCAAGAGCCGGATCGTAAAGGTCGAGAACTTTTCCGCATTTTATACACGTCAGATGGTGATGACGTCGCGTGTCGGCATCAAACCTGGCCTTTGATTCCGGGTTGCTGATCTTTTTTGCAATGCCTATGGATACAAAGGTTTCCAGTACGCGATACACGGTTGTTCGGGAAACACCCTTCAGGTTTTCCTTGATATCTTCATATATCTGGTCGACTGTAGGGTGATCGTTCCGTAATGCAAGCGCATCGAGAATTGTTCGTCGCTGTATAGTCAGGGCGAGGCCGTTGTTCCGGCACACGGTTTCGAACTCACTTCTCTTGGCATCACGTATGTACTGTAAATTATCTTTCATAGTTGGAATATATTGCAATTGGTAATTATTGTCAACTAAATATCTGGGCAAAGTAAATCAATGGCTATCAGACGGAGCCCAACTTCTGCTGTGATTACATGATTATCATTTATGGGGATCGAATATAGTTGTTGATGTTTAATAAATTACCGTGGAAAGAGTTTGGTGACGTTTATAGTTTGGACTGGTAGAAAAAGGAGGAGCAACTTTTGTGAAAAGGGCTTTGAGTCCGAGATCTGCTTGAATTGAACTCAACTGCACGTAACGAGACAGAAGTTGTTTTTTCCATGGGGTATCCGTGTGGTCAAAAAGAACGACCGCGATTTTTTCGTGAGTTAAACCCCTGTTGACGTGAACCCGACAGGAAATTTGGAAATATCGAGAAATACCCGCTATAGGTAATGCAAATGATATGTTTATGCGGCTCCCGACGGCAAATTCAGTTTTGTTTGAGTAGTGGAATGCTGCCCCGGCAATGGACAGATCTTTCAGGTATCCACTGATTTTCTTTTCTCCAACAACCACGACAGGTATTTTTTCAACAGGATTAACCCTGGTCGTTCTTCTGGTTTCGGCAAGGTCGTCGCAGCGGATAACTATTCCGTTACGTAATACGACTGTTGAGATATCACCTTTATCATATAGATAAACCTCTTCGTTGCTATAGATGTAGGAGGCGAAGGGTTCTCCAGTCTGCGGGATAATTTCTTCGACAGTTTTCCCGAGTAAGTGTTTCCAGCAGTTAGTATTGTTGGTTGTTTTCGTAGGGTGAATGCTTACCATCGTTACTGTACCCTCAACTATTCTTATCTGGTTTTTTCCCGGAAACGGTCTTCTACGCTCTGAGTGCGTCAATCAACGGTCTTGTTTGAGTAGTACGTCTTCGTACAATTCCTTGATTTTGACTCGTGCGGAGGACTCGCCCTACGGGCAGCCTGCGCTGTCAACTTTTGCAGGCAAAAGTTTCTTGTCAGGACAAAAACCCTCGTTGCCGAATTGGAAGCCGCTCGTTTCACGTCCGGAGTTTCCTGATGGAAACCATGTATATTTCAATGTATCGGCAGAAAGGGGAAATTTCTTGAGAAATTTCAGTGGTTGGTCATAAGGCGCCGACATATTGCGGTAAATCTGGTGGATCGGGTCATGGAAGGTATCGCCTTGTTATTCTTGCTACCAAGTTCATTTATAGGCTTGCTGAAATTTGTGATGCAAATCTTCTGAATTTGAAGTAAAAAAGAAG
>JAQUHM010000419.1 GCA_028683595.1 Geobacteraceae bacterium
GACAGCTTGGCCTGCACGCGGCAGCTTATTACTTAGTTCGGATGAAGAAACTTGGCCTTAATGTCACATGTGGTTGACAATTGGCCTTGGCCGGGGCTTGAACATCAACATCGTAAATTGAAAAAGAGCGAACTACGGCAATCGACTGACTCACACCAGCAAGACAAACTCAAAAAGGAGATCAGAAGATCGGAATCTGATCAAATAAAACCTATCTTCAACGGCTTGTTAATGGAAGGATTCTATGAACGAAAAAACTACTGGTCCAGAACGTGATTCATTACGCAAGGCTTTCTCATTACTTAATCACCATTTCCAGAGCGTCTTAAAGTTAATACCGGACCTTGTTTCCATCGTTGATACTGACTACCGGATCATTTTTAGTAATTGGAATGGTGGACATGAGTATGTACCTCTCGAATCTCGAAATAGGAATGGATACTGCTACGAAGTGTACTACCCGGGACGTACCACACAATGTGAACAATGCCACCTTAAGTCTGTGTTTGAGACGGGGAAACCACTCATAACGGAAAAATACAATTATCAAGTAGGCTACGTCGAGATCCATGCGCTTCCCCTGTTCGATGAACAGGGAAATGTTGTCATGGCAGTTGAATACATTCGCAATATCAATGAACGACGCCTTGCGGAAGATGCCGTTCGCGAGAAAAATCAAATGCTGGAGGCTATTATCAACGCTTCGCCGCTGGCCATCATAGCATTGGATTTCGATCTGAATCTCTTGCTTTGGAATAAGGGAGCTGAGAAGCTGTTCGGCTGGTCGAAGGACGAGGTGCTTGGCAAACCCTGTCCTATTATTCCTGAACTCCGTAAGGATGAAGCCATCCATAATTTGAGTCGATTGAACGATGGAGAATCAGTCTGTTGCCTGGAAACTTTGCGCTTGCAAAAGGACGGCACGCTTATTGACGTCAGCCTTTCTACCGCGCCCTTGCTTAATCGCGATGGAATACCTTTCGGTTATGTTGCTGTTTTTGCCGATATCAGGGAGCAGAAAATTGCGCAACAGGCCTTCAGGGAATCGGAAGCGAATTACCGTACCATCTTTAACGCAGCCAATGACGCCACTTTTGTTTTCGATCCGGAAAACGGCGCCATGCTTGATGTTAACCTGAAGATGTGCGAGATGTACGGCTACACTCGTGAACAGGTCTTGCGGCTGAACGTGGAAGCTTTGAGCGCGGGAGTACCCCCTTATACCTATGATGATGTGCTGAGAAAGATATGGAAAACCAGGTACGACAAATCCAATATGTTTGAGTGGTTGGCCAAGGACAGCTCCGGAAGGCTGTTCTGGCTGGAGGTGAATATGAAGGGCGCGGTGATCGGGGGGGAGTACAAGGTGCTGGCGGTATGCAGGGACATCACCGAACGCAAGGCCGCCGAGGAAAAGAACCGGAAAATGCAGGAGCGGCTCCGCCAGGTGGACAAGATGGCAGCCATCGGCACTCTGGCGTCAGGCATTGCCCATGAGATAAACAACCCGAACAATTTCATCCAAATAAATGCCCAGTTCATCTCGGATATCTGGCCCGATATCAGCCGAATCCTCAGTAATCATGCTGAAGAACGCGGTGATTATTTTCTTGGCAATCTGCACTTTTCTGAAGTGGGAGTATCCATCCCACAACTGTTGGATGGCCTCATGGAAGGATCCCACCGCATCAACAGAATAGTTACCGGTCTGAAAGATTTCGCACGCCAGGAAAAGACCCAGCTTGACCAGATGGTCGATATCAACAAGGTTATTGAAGCGGCCCTTCCCTTGCTCCACAACGAGGTCAGGAAGCACACCGACAAATTCCAGTGCATTTTGGCCGAAAACCTTCCGGCGGTTTCGGGAAGCTTCCAGCAGCTGGAACAGGTGATCGTAAATCTGACGATGAATGCCCTACAGGCGCTAAGGGACAGGGGAGGGGGGGTGTTCCTCTCAACGTCTTATGCCCAGTCCCTCGGCGAGGTTATTATAAAGGTCAGGGACGAAGGTGTAGGGATGCCGGATGAGACGAGACAGGCCATTTTTGATCCGTTTTATACTACCAGGCAGGACACCGGAGGAACCGGTCTAGGTCTTTCCATCTCTTACAGCATCGTCAAGGAGCACGGCGGCATCATCGAATGCGAATCGGAACCCGATAAGGGGTCGACATTCTATGTGAGACTTCCGGTTCAACCGAGTGCCAAAGGGGAAGATTGCCAGTCATGACAACAGTCGGCAGGTTCTGCTGATACTGGAAAGAAGTGGAATCGGCATGATCGTGCTTGACCCGTATTCCCATATGAATAGAGCTATAAAAACCACACAATCAGAGTAAACAGGGGTTATCTGTCGGGGGGCTTATGATATCGGCAGAGAATGAGTTATCGATACTCGTTGTGGATGATGAGGCACAGATTCTTCTAGGCACCAGCCTCATGTTGCGGAATGGAGGTATCCCGGTTGTCAGAATCATCCAGGACAGCCGTGAAGTGCTGCCGTTTCTTTCAAGCTGAAAGATCGATGTCATTATTCTGGACCTCTTTATGCCTCATCTTACAGGGCAGGAACTTCTCGAGATAGTTGTTCGCGAATATCCGCATATAACAGTGATCGTTATGATGGCATCCGATGAGCCGGATACGGCGGTTGAATGCATGAAGGCCGGAGCGTTTGAATACCTGGTCAAGCCAGTGGACAAGAACCGGCTCTTTTCATGTGTGAAAAAGGCATTTGAGGCATCACGTCACCACATCTGATGCAGTTTTGTCCCTTGAATGCCGCTCTCTCCCCTTTATGGGAAATCCCAACTTTAATTTCAGTTTCCCTCATTATGTGCGTTTTCAGAGACTATATCGTGGATGAAGGGGTGCAACATAAGTTAACATCTGCAATTTATGTTTACAAACTGCTATATCTTTTTATTATAGCGTAGTTAACCATAACTCTCATCCTTCGCGCAATATTGGTTGCGCCATCCATTCTTCCGTCTTTCCCCCAAATTCCTAACTTACCAAAATAAAACACTTTTTTAAGATCAAGATTCTGGCACATATCATGCTATTCATTAAAGATGAAAAGGCATGGCACTTGTGTCCGCAAATAGAAACGCGTTTACCCTGAATTATTAGAAGGCCATATATTGCCAATGGAGATTACAGCCTGTGACAACACCGAAAATAATCATCCCTGGCGGTTGCCATTATTTCTAACTTCTGAGAAGACAAGCAAGAACTCTAGGCCTTCACAGCTCTTG
>JAQUHM010000420.1 GCA_028683595.1 Geobacteraceae bacterium
ACCCGTAATTGGGTTGTTTCCAATTCTTCTGCCGCTTCTGTTGCGGAAATTCTTATCCGTTCATCGTTTTGTGCCATCCGGCACCTCCTTGGTCGATTATTCTCTTGCCACGGTAACACCTGACGTCAGTGACAGTGAACTAACCGCACGGGACACCATGCGCAATCAGTCTATAGCACTATGAGCACAAGCCATGCCAGCGACTTGTTCACGCATAACCCATTGGATTATATCATGTTTATTGGAACGCAAAGAAGCGCCACACATTGGGCTTCTTTGTGATGCGGAAAATGGCATCACTGCTGCCCGTTGCCTATGCAGAAAGAAGAAGCCGTGAGCAGATGTGAACCGTGCCCCGGCACCGGATTCCCCTTGGCACGACCTGGTGGTCATGCCAAGGGGAATCCTTAAATCTGCCAGGATGGTTTCAACAGCCTGCTATTCGTCGCTGGGAATCGCTGAAGGTATATGTTCCGGAACTATCTTTACGAAAGAGGTCCGACAATGGCTGATCACCCCTTCCAGCCAGTCGGCTTCCTCTTCCTGGTGAGAGTGAAAAAGTTCCCGGTGGTACTGGAGCAGCAGATTTTCCAGCTGGATTACATCTTCTTCGCCCAGGTCACGGATCTCCACGGTTGCCCCCCGGGCGATACGGCGTCGGAGAGCCTCCCTGTCCATGCCCAGAGCCTGATCAAGACGACAGTAGACAACGCCGCCGGTCATGCCGGAACAGATCCAGGGACCAGGGTCTCCGAGCACTACAACACGACCTGCAGTCATGTATTCGAAGGCGAACCCCTTGAGGTTGGCCCGATCAGCCAGCAGGCCTCGCCAATCTTCGAGTGGCTTCCTGATGCGCCCTCCCAGGACCACATCGGCACCTGAAAGCCGGATGCAGGCACGGCTGTCAGCGTCTCCCTGGATGAAAAAAGTCCCACCCTGGGCGCCGTAAGCCAAGCCTTTTCCAACAGCCCCACCCACCCTCACACCGTGGCGGTTTTCTCCCTTGAGCACGATAATTCTGCCACCATTGGCCGATTTTCCCACCCCGTCCTGGGCGCCACCCTCAACGAGGATGGTAATGGGTTCACTGGTGAACGCGCCAAGACCGTTGCCGGGCGTGGAATCGCGACGAAAATGGAGCTGTGCCTCGCGGGCGTTGGTGAGGCGGCCGTCCCCATGGGCCCGTGTCAGTGCTCCGGCAAGATAGGTGCCGATAGCTCGGTCTGAACTGGACGCAGTGCCATCATTGTAATGAACGCGCTCATCACCACCTTCAAAGGCCTCCGTCACCAGACCCGAGATGAGTGATGTCAGATAATTCAGTGGTTTGCGGATGATCCGGATCGCATCGTCATCCCGGCGGATCTCTCCGGGAGGAGGCGGAGTCAGAAGACCGGAAAGGTCAAGCCGATCCAACCCCCGCACCTGCTCCAGAAGGTGTGCTTGGCCCACCAGATCCTGGGTGCGATGGAAGCCGAGCTTGGCAGTAAGGGTTCGTATCTCGCGGCCGAGAGCCCGGAAGAAGGTTGTATGGTAAATAACGCCGTTTTCCAGCACCCTGGGCACAAAACGCTTCAGACCCTTTTCCCGCGCTTCTTCGTGTGTCTCGATCTGGGTGGCTATTCCTACATGGCAGGTTCCCATGTGACAGCCTCTGCAGGCAGTACAGCCGATGACCACCATAGCCATGGTACCGAAACCAACGCGGTTGGCGCCCAACAGCATTAGTTTCACCACATCTCGACCGGTTTTGGCACCACCGTCGGCCCAGATTTCCACACGATTGCGCAACCCTGCCTCAACCAAGGCACAGTGCGCCTCCCTCACCCCGATTTCAACTGGAAAGCCAACGAACTTAACAGCATGTCGGCGGGCTGCACCGGTACCTCCATCATAACCGCTGATGGTAATAATGTCCGCACCGGCCTTGGCAATGCCAAGTGAAATCGTACCAATTCCCGCCACCGCAGGCACCTTTACCGATATCCTGGCATGGGGATTGGCGGTCCGAAGCTCCTCGATAATCTGGGCCAGGTCCTCAATGGAATAGATATCGTGGTTGTTGGAAGGGGAAATGAGAGACACCCCCGGAACCGCATGCCGGGCAGCGGCAATCTTCTCCGTCACCTTGAAGCCTGGCAGATGGCCTCCTTCTCCCGGCTTCGCACCTTGCCCAACCTTGATCTCCAGGAAATCCACCGAGTTCAGGTACTCCATGGTCACCCCGAACCTGCCGGAAGCGATCTGCTGCCCCCGATTCTTGCGATAGTTCCCCAGCATGTCGGCAATTTCTCCCCCTTCGCCATTCATGCAGATGATGTTCAGGCGCCGCGCCGATTCCGCATAAATCCGGAAGGGGGTTTCACCCTGAGAACCAAAGCTCATGGCAGAGATGAGAATGGGCATATCATGGTTGCCGATTGACACGTCCACCTCTTCAGGATCCACGGCAATCTCTTCGTTGAAGCGGAAATCGATCAGGTGACGAACCGCCAGTGGATGCTCAATCTCATACTGCCGTACCAGCCGGGAAAGTTCGGCAAAGTTTTCCTCCATTTTGGCTACTTGTCCCACCATTTTCCAGATGCGGGAATAGATGCGAAACTGGTTTTCCACCGGCTGCCTCTTGCTGCTACGGGCCACGGCACGCCGCTCCCGCCCATCCTCTTCCAGCTTGCGTAAGGTTAGCCCGATCTCTGCTGAACCGCAAAAATTAGGGGTACCGAATATCTCAACCACTTCATCGGAGAGCCCGACCGAGGCAAAATACCTGCCATAGCCGCCCAGTTCATGGGTTCCCATGGTGGAGATCACCTTTTCCAGACCGGTCGTCAATACCGCCAGGAGGTTAGCAAGGCCGTTTTCCTCACCGTCTGCCAACTCCCACATGAGATACGGACAAAGAGCATCAGCTCCCATGCCGAGGAGGAATACCAGGTCGTGTAAATTCCGAAGTGCACCGGAGCGGACTACCAGTGAAGTGCGCCGACGCAGGCTCTCTCCTGTCGAGGTTTTGGCATCGCGAAGGGCACGGTGCACAACAGCCACAGCAAGTCCCGGATCGAGGAACGACACGGTACCGGTAAAAGCGGCGCCGTCATCGAGAAGCAGTAGCCGGCAGCCTCTGGAAACAGCCGACAGGGCCTATTTCCGAATCCTCTCCAGCGAATCGGCAACTGTTTCTCCGGAACAGAGAACACTGTTCAGGATCCGGTAGCGACCTCGTCCGGAAGAAAAGAAGCCGAGG
>JAQUHM010000421.1 GCA_028683595.1 Geobacteraceae bacterium
GTTCTAAACACCTTCACCGTCCCAGGATCAGAGAAATATCCAGGGGAGAAATACAATGTGCAGATTCTTGGAAAGGAGGCCACCAAAGATGGTCAAATTCGCAACGGTCTTGTGTCTTTCTCTGTACCTGCTGATTGCTTCCAAAAATTGGCCGACCTCGTAGGCGTCGAGGTCTCTTTCCCGGTAGGCCTGTTCGTTACGGCCGGCCGTCTGCAAACCTTTTTCCCAAAGTCGGTGAAGCCCGATGAAATCACCATCTGTGACCCTGCGTAGCGCGCACCTGGAGCCCTCGATACGGCCTTTCAGCTTCCGGCGTCTGCCGGTGCTGAAGGCCTGTCGAGGTGCCCAGGGCCGGGCCGATTTTGGCCCGGTTGACTTGATACTAAGGAAAAAAGTCGCTACCTCTGGAAATCATTCCAAATCGGCGACAAAAAACGACAGGTGGCAGATGGGAACAGATTGGGAAGAACTCCAAAAAGAAAACCCTCTTGTATGTGAAGTTTTGGCCGACGACACACAAGAGGGGCACGAGAAACGACTCAACCGGTATGCCCAGGCAAAAGCCCGTCAACAGTTGATCGTTGACCATATCATAGTCAGAAACGCAGAAGGCGACAAGCCCCCGCTGATCCGGGAGCTGAAGGCCCTCACTGAATGCGGTTCCTTTCTCATTTTTCGGTACTACCTTCAACCCTCAATCTATCGCCTGATCGGTGGCTGCACCTGCAAGAAGCACTTGCTGTGTGCTCTTTGTGCTATCCGGCGCGCTGCAAAGTGCATTGCCGTGTATAGTGAAAAGCTGGATCATGTATTGCAGTCCGGTGAATATGAAGCGGTTTTCATCACTTTGACCATCAAAAACGGTGAGGATCTGACCGAACGCTTTGAGCATTTGCAGAACTCTGTAAAAGCACTTTTACATAAAAGGCGTAATTCATTAGCAAAGCGTCCAAAGACTTACACCGTTTTCAAAGAAGTTGTCGGCGCTGTTTACTCATACGAAGTCACCTACAAAGCCGAAACAGGCTTTCATCCGCATCTGCATATGATCGGCCTTGTTCCAAAAGGCCGGTTTCAGTACACCGAAAAGACTATCAAAAAGAAGGCCGTCCAGGTTCCAGAGGAATTATGGTCCGGCCTGGTCAAAGACTGGCAGGAAATCACCGGTGATTCCTTCATTGTCGATGTTCGATCTGTCGACAATCGAGACGGTTTTCTTGCTGCCCTAGTGGAAACCTTCAAGTACGCCCTGAAGCTGAACGACATGGACCCGGAAGTCCAGGTTGAGTGTTACGAGCGATTGAAGGCGCGGCGTCTGCTCGGGTCTCTCGGGCTGCTGTTCGGCGTCAAGTTGCCAGAAGATTTGAATGACGAGCTGTTGCCCGAGGACCTGGAGTGGATCGACATCGTTTACCAGTATTCAGGCGTCACCTTCGGCTATCAGGAGATCAGCCGGGGGAACGTCAATTTGCCTGCAAATTTCAACGAACAAGTCGTCAAAGGGCGTCTGTACCGTGATATCCCGTTCAACGATCACGGGTCTGATTTGATGCTCGGATATGATGAGAAAGGCCGCTTCGGACTTCAACGGAAGGTTCTACCTGATGCACCCTTCTGAAAGGAATCCGAAAATGACTGTGCAACAACTGATTGACCGTTTAAATAGAAACAGAGTTGAACTTGATGATTTTTGCAAAGATATTTGTTGTGATTTAAGAATCAATGACATTGAGTTCGATTCTGTTCTTGATCAAGTTTTGATAGCTCGTAGAACTTTAGAATTTTCTTTGAGATTTCTTCAAAGACTTCATCCTGATATGATTTTCTCCTTCAATGAAGCAATCAAAAAGCCAAAAGCTGAACTGATAATGCTTTGCGGTGAGCGAGGAGCGTACGCTAGCGGACAGCGAAGCGGCGCACCAGAGCGAACATGCAAAGCGAGTGAGGTGCACTGATGGCAAAAAAAATAAAAACTGAAAGGAAAAAATTCGTAATCAGGTTTGACGACCAGGGCAAAGCCTCCATCGAATACCTTGAGCCTGATTTCGATCCATCTTGCATGAAGGTCGGCTCCGCGATCCGCGCGGTGGCCACGAAAGATTTTTCCTACCTCCCAACCAAGGGGTGAAGGGGCGCAGTCCCTTCCCGCCGGAGGCATCAGGCTTTTCAGCTGTTGCCGTTCCTATCAAAAACAGCTTCCCCCCCTTTCAAAGAAAGCAAGGGGGGGAAGTTGTTTTTCCCTGCCCGTAGGGCATCAAGATAAACACCCAGCAGCAATTCCAACTACAGAACGGGCCACGGTGCGCAGCCTCTGCCGGGTGGCGTGACAGCGGCTTTTTGCTGGCGCGACAGCTGGCGGCGTAGCATCCGACCACAACACCCACAAAAGGCCGCCTGCCAAGGCCCGCCAGAGGCCCTGTCTTTTCCTTCTCTCGCCCTGCCAACGGATGACAGGGCAACGCATCATCATTGCCTTCCTTCGATAGGTAAATCTACCCAGACCGCAGCGAGAGCACAGGCGGTTATCTTCGGCCCGGGCAGTTGATTTGCAAGTATCGGCTGTTCTCATTGAGGTACGAAAAAAAACGGCCCAGTATCAGCTGAACAACGGTCAAGACTGAAAAAAGAACGCTTCAGCAACACCAGGTGTCGTTCCAGTGCTGTCATTTTCCAGGGCAGGATATGTGAAGTTAGCCAACTTCACTTTCACTTATTCGCTTGGCTCAACATGGAAAATGATTTTTTTTCTTGCACTTTTCCAAAGGTTTTTTTAATCATTTTGTATTGGCTTTTTGATGCCACTTATCAATTCATTTTCCAGGAGAAAACCATGTCCCAAGATGAGAAAAAAGTATGGCCCGACAACAACCCCGAGAATGGGACCAATATTGAAAGGCTTTTCCGCGCGTTCGCGGACGGAGCAATGTCTCCAAAGCCTTACAAGAAGCAAGACCTTCCCCAGAGCGTAACAGCTTACCTTTCTCCGGAGAACATGGAGATTTTGCATGTCATAGCCTGCCGCCTTGGTGCTAGCCGTGGCAATATTGCTGCTCACATTCTCAAATGTGGTTTACTTGAAGCTGCTGTTGGTTGCGGTTTTGATCTTGAATGCCCAGATGGTTTTTCTGATTGTTTTATTCCTGAGGAACAGAAAAACACTTGGAATACCACTCCTCGTAAAGGTGGTTTTTCTTTCGTTCCCTCTGTGGATGAGGATTGATCAATGTTCAGCGTAAAAGGAACAGTT
>JAQUHM010000422.1 GCA_028683595.1 Geobacteraceae bacterium
CTATTGGAGGTGTTCATGTCAGAACCAATCCTTCCACCCCTGAAACCCATTCCCATCAAAGACCGCATCTCCGTGGTCTTCCTTGAAAAGGGAAATCTTGATGTCTTGGACGGCGCTTTCGTTGTGGTGGACAAGACCGGCATTCGCACCCATATACCCATTGGCGGGGTGGCCTGTCTCATGTTGGAGCCAGGCACGCGGGTATCTCATGCCGCAGTAACCTATGCCTCACGGGTCGGTTGCCTCCTTGTCTGGGTTGGTGAGGCGGGAGTCAGGCTCTATGCTTCCGGCCAGCCGGGTGGGGCACGGGCGGATCGTCTCCTTTACCAGGCGAAGCTGGCATTGGATGACGGTGCACGGCTCAAGGTGGTGCGGAAAATGTACGCTATGCGTTTCAATGAAGTGCCTCCCGAGCGGCGGAGTGTGGAGCAGTTGCGTGGTATCGAAGGGGTACGGGTGCGCAAGATGTATGAGTTGCTGGCACGACAGTATAATGTTACCTGGAAAAGCCGAAATTACGATCACACTGAATGGGAAAGTGGCGACATCCCCAACCGTTGTCTCTCTTCTGCTACTGCCTGCCTTTACGGGATCTGTGAAGCCGCCATTCTGGCAGCCGGGTATGCCCCTGCGGTGGGGTTTATCCATACCGGCAAACCTCAATCATTTGTCTATGACATAGCAGACATCTTCAAGTTTGAAACGGTGGTGCCGGTTGCTTTTCGTATAGCTGCAAAAAAGCCCCATAATCCTGAACGGGAGGTTTGTCTCGCCTGTCGTGATGCATTTCGCCAGACGAAGCTCCTTCATCGAATTATTCCAACCATTGAAGAGGTTCTGGTTGCCGGTGAGATAGAGAGGCCAAAGCCGCCGAACGAGTCTGTTGTCCCGGCAATTCCGAACAAGGAGGGTATTGGCGATGCTGGTCATCGTGGTTGAAAATGTCCCCCCGAGGTTGCGAGGCCGTCTAGCGATCTGGCTGCTTGAAGTAAGGGCTGGGGTCTATGTGGGGAATGTGTCAAAAAGGGTGCGGGAGATGATTTGGAGAACCCTTGATAAGGGAATAGATGATGGAAATGCTGTCATGTCATGGAGCACAAACACAGAATCTGGTTTTGATTTTATGACACTGGGAGCGAACCGGAGGATTCCGGTCGAAATGGATGGTATTAAGTTGGTTTCTTTCCTACCGGAAAACGGTATTCAGGATGTACCATCGTGACGATATTTTGTGTCGATATTTTTGGTAGAATTTTGCTGTTTGAATTTTAGCTGAAGAATTAAATAGATAGAAGAAGTGTGTTCCCCGCAGACGCGGGGATGAACCGTGTAAAAAAAGACCTGCCAGGTTTTTGAAACCTGGCAGGTCTTGGAGTCAAAATCTGTTTTCATAGCTTTATTTCTTGTCACCTTCATGATATTCGGCAAGGAAATCATTTTTATATCTGGCGAAGCGCCCTTCCTCGATTGCCGTGCGGGTTTCAGCCATCATGTTCATATAGAAATGGACGTTATGGATACTTGCCAGGATCGCTGACAGGACTTCATTGGAAACGAAGAGGTGGTGGAGGTAGGCCCTGCTGAAATTGCTGCAGGTATAGCAGTTGCAGTTCGGCTCAACCGGGTAGAAATCGCGCCGGTACTTTCTGCTGGTCAGGCGTATTCTTCCCCTGTTAGTGAAAAGTGTGGCGCTCCGTGCATAGCGGGTGGGAATGACACAGTCGAACATATCCATACCACGTTCAACGCTTTCAAGAATATCTTCCGGAAGGCCGACCCCCATGAGGTAGCGTGGCTTGTCTTCCGGCAGATGAGGCGCGGTGAAGTCAACAACTTTTTTCAGCAATTCCAGCCCCTCACCGACACTTACCCCGCCAATGGCATATCCGGGAAAATCCATCTGTACCAGTTCCCGCACGCACATGGCACGGAGGTCTTCGAATACGCTGCCCTGAACGATGGCAAAGAGTGCCTGGTCCTTACGGGTATGGGCCTTTTTGCACTGCTCGGCCCAGCGGATGGTTTTTAGCGTGGAACGGGACGCATAGGTTTTATCGCACGGGTAGGGAATGCATTCGTCAAAGGCCATGATGATATCGGCGCCCAGGGATTGCTGGATAGCCATTGCTTTTGCCGGGTCGAGGAAAATCTCTTCTCCGGTAATCTCGTGTTTGAAAAAGACCCCATCTTCGGTAATGCGCTTGTTGGGCAGGGAAAAGACCTGAAACCCTCCTGAATCGGTAAGGATGGGACCATCCCACGCCATGAACCGGTGGAGCCCTCCTGCTTTTTCCACCAGTGACTCTCCCGGACGGAGGTGCAGGTGATAGGTGTTGCAGAGAATGATCTGTGCGGCGCAGTCGCTTACCTGCTGGGGTGTCATGGCTTTCATGGCGGCATGAGTGCCGACCGGCATGAAGATGGGAGTTTCTATCCTGCCGTGAGGCGTCTCAAGAACTCCCCGGCGAGCAGATGTCTGCCGATCCTTTGACAAGAGTGTAAAGTTGAATGATTTCATAAAGGTAGTATTCCCTGTTAATTCAGATATTGACAATAACCCATGTTTGTTGGTATTTTTTTGCACTTGTGTTAAGTCCTGCCTTTATTACCAGATAGGCCCCGGAAAAGCAATATGTAGTGCGAATAGAGCTGTTTCTGTTCCATTGCCTGCCGCATCGATTGCGTACTTCGGTTTCATCAGTACGCTTCCCATCAGTAACGGATGATATAGTTCGTTTGCAGTACCGCATAGAGAGAGGAGAGTTCATCACTTGGCTACTCAGAGCATGTATTCCTTTTTTCTCCGAAGGCTCCACTCCATTACCGGCGTGCTTCCTGTCGGAGCTTTTCTTGCCGAGCATTTCTTCACCAACAGCTTTGCCATGTTCGGGCCGGAGGTTTATAATTCCAAAATTGAATTCTTCATGGGATTACCCTATATCCTCATGATTGAAGTCTGCCTGATCTGGATCCCGCTTCTCTTCCATGGCTTGTATGGACTCTATATCGTCTACACCGGGCAGGCGAATAATACGCGCTATGGTTTTCTCCGAAACTGGATGTATCTTTTTCAACGGGTTACCGGCGTCGTTGCAATCTGTTTTATCGTCTACCACGTTTATGCAACGCGTATCAGCGGCCTCCTGACAGGTCACCACGCCAGTTTCGCGCTTGTGCAGCAGAGTCTTCAGAATCCCCTGATCCTGGTTTTCTATATTCTCGGCATCGTGTCGGCATCCTACCC
>JAQUHM010000423.1 GCA_028683595.1 Geobacteraceae bacterium
TCTCTCGTACGGCCTCATTGCACGATTGCAACAGCAAGAAAACCGCCTGAAACCAGCATATTAACTGATAAGTGTAACGGGTGGTGACCGATTACGAGAGGCTTCGGGGAAGTTCCAACCCGGTCCCTGCCAAGACTTTCCGGATGGAAACTATCAAATAAAATAGACCTTTAGTTGCAGGATATAACGAACAGTATAGTTGTTAGGAAATGAGATAAGACGCCTAAAATTAAGTGGAAAAGGCTTGACACTCTTTCTTGTCTGGACTATAGATAACTGCCGTTTTATCATAAAATATATAGCGATACTTGTCGGGCAGGTTTGTGGGTTTGGGCTCATTGATAAGTCACCAAAATATTGGTGACGCATTTCATTTGCTGATGTGTAACCGATCAGATGGACTGTGATAAAGCAACGCTGCACACTTTATTTTATCGATGCCTCCGTGCAATTGAAAGTTTGAAAGACCGGTTTTTACGGAAATCTGCAGTTCTCGGCAAAATGGGTAGGTTGGCAGTTACGCTGTAACTCTCTCAAAGCACATAGTAATGTGTCTATGTGAGGCTGTGACTTAATTGAAATTAATTTGGCCTAAAAAATAACACTGTTGTATTTGAGCTGGCTGGCGGTTAATATGCTTTTCGTAATGGCACTTTGACGCTAATGCGCAGTGAGATTTTCTCTCAGTGCCCCTGCTGTCTCTTGCCCTCGCGCCGGACAGTCGAAATAACCAATTAAAGATAATTTCCACTGGAGGTCATGGGTGGGTAAAAGGGTGTTTAGAAAGTGCACTAATTAATGTGCAGATCAATGCCCTGCTGGCCGATCCTGTTATGAATACGGAATTGATCTGGTTTCACTTGAAGATCTGATCCCGACTTCCGCTGTGATAGTCGCCGTTGCCCATAAGCAATATCTGGATTTGTCGGTGAAAGCTTACCGTGAGTTGATGCTTGGGTCCGTGTTTATTGATGTAAACGGCTTATTTCGTGCCGAGACGATACAGTCTCATGGAACGTGGTTGTTGAGGTTGTAGAGGGGCTTAATTCCTAATGGAACACTCATGGTTATCTATTATGATGATACAGTCCTTATGCTTGTGTGGAAAGCAATATGAGTTTTAGAAAAGATATAGCAATTAGTTTGATCGATCAGTGTTTGATAAGTATTGTTAATTTTGGGATAGGTATTCTACTGATCAAGTGGACAACAAAAGCTGATTACGGTGTATATGTATTTGTCTATTCAGTTTTGATGTATTTAGTTGGTGTACAAAATGCTCTTGTTACAACACAAATGACGGTACGAGCGCCATCGAAAGAAGGAGCTGAATTCAATAATTATGTATCTTCTTTAGCATCTGGGCAATTTATTGTGACACTTGGCGCAGCAATTATTGCCGCATTGGTAGCAATGTTATTAAGTAATATTGGTATATTGAAATTTGACTGGCTTATAGTGGTATTAGCCATTTCTGTAGCATCAACAGGCCTCATTGTAAAAGAATTTATGCGTAGTTATTTCTTTTTGTGTTTGAAACCGCGGGTTGTATTGACAATCGATGCTGTGCAAGTATTTTTGTTGATCGGGTTTCTTTTTTGGGCTAAAGCGTGTCAGTTCCAGAACTTGAATATCTGGGCAATTTTGGCACTAGGTTGTGCCTCATTAATTGTTGGGCTAGTGACTTTCATTTTATCACCTATCAGGGTGACTGTGGGGCTTAATAAAATTCGGCTGTCTCTGATAGAAAACTGGGAGCATGGAAAGTGGGCACTTGGCGGTATGACTGTAACATGGTTGCAAGACCAGAGTTACATTTATCTTCTAGCCCTTGCCTCCAGCACAGCGAGTGTTGCTGAGGCAAATGCGGGCAAGCTTTTTCTTTCTCCCATAGCCTTGATTAACGTAAGTTTTGGCAGGACTCTTATGCCGCGCTGGGCACGCATGCGTAGTGATAATAATATAGAAGGCATATCGACAACTGCACGAAAAGCTGCGTATGCAATGTCTGCAATCATTATTCTGTATGTTTTGTTGATCCTTCTTTGTAAGGACTTCATCATAGAAAACTTCATGACTAAAGAGTATCACGGCATCGGGGTAATAATCTTTCTTTGGGGAGTCTGGTTTCTCATCCAGACGAACCGGGCAAACTCTTCCTGGTGCCTGCAGGTTTTTAGTAAATTTCGGCAAATCATGACTACCAACATGATTAGTGCCGTTACTGTCGTCTCGCTCAGCTTTATTTTGATTGCACATCTGGGCGCGGAAGGGAGCATCCTTTCTCTCATTATTGGAGAAACTGTTTTTGCAATTTTATTAAGGAAAGTCCTGAGAGATGCGACCTCAAATCATTAGAGTAGATATCTGTATTGCTACATTCAAACGGCCTGAGTTGCTTGCCGAACTTCTAGAGACAATAAATCGCCAGAAGCTTGATGAAACTTTGCTTCCCAGAGTGATTATCGCTGATAATGACCATCATGCCACTGCACGATCTACCGTTGACGCGTTCAAAAAGGAAACAAAGTTTCCGGTGGTTTATGATGTCGAACCTGTCCAGAATATTTCTCTCGCGAGGAACCGGTGTTTGTCACACGCAAACGGGGATGTGGTTGTTTTTGTGGATGATGACGAGTTTGTCGCGGAAAATTGGCTTAGCGAACTGGTCAAAGCACTTTACAAGTTCAATGCTGATGCTGTTTTTGGACCCGTATTGCCGGTTTATCCTGATAGTGTTCCTGTTTGGATACGAAAGGGGCGTTTTTTTGATAGGCCGCGCTTTGCGAGTGGAACCGCTGTTAAATCCTATGGCACTGGTAATACAGCGCTCAGGACGGTGTTTTTTGTAGGAGAAAATACTTCGTTGTTTTCGCCGGTTTATGGACTGACCGGAGGTGAGGACCATGAATTTTTTACAAGAGTAAGCAAACATGGTGGTAAGTTTGTCTGGTGCGACAGTTCGATTGTCTATGAAAAAGTGCCGAATGAGAGACAGACAGTTAGGTTTCTCCTCAAGAGAGCATTCAGGGGGGGGCAGGCTTATGCGTCGGTACATTTAGCATATCTGTCCATCTGGCAAAAGTTTGGCTGGTTGTTGTATCGGTCCGGTTTGGTTTTAATAAGCCTATTTTCCGTTATTGCAACACTTCCTTTCGACAAGTCTCTGTTGGTAAAAGCGTTGCAGAAATTGTTGTCAAATTTGGGGCAGTTGTCAATCTTAACAAGGTACA
>JAQUHM010000071.1 GCA_028683595.1 Geobacteraceae bacterium
TGCCTCGAAGCCCGTTCGGCAATGCTGCTTGGCAGCATGATGGCCGGCTTCGCTTTTACCAACGCGGTCCTCGGCCTGGTTCATTCCATAGCACATCCGCTGAGCGCTCATTGCGGTCTGCCGCATGGTGTGGCGAATGCCATCGGGCTCCCATACGTAATGGAATACAATGCGCTGACGGTTCCGGCCAGGTTCAAGGATATCGCCGTGGCCATGGGCATCGACGTAACAGGTCTGAGCGATGTGGCGGCCGCGCAGGCTGCTGTTGAGCTGGTGAAAAATCTCAATAAAGAGCTGGAAATACCAACCCTGGAAGGGTGCGGTGTTACCAAGGACATGTTCGACCGCCTCGCGGAAGATGCTTTGGTTGAAGGCTCCACTTTCTTCAATCCCCGAGATCCTTCCAAACAGGATATCCTGGCAATCCTGGAGAAGGCATACTGACTGTAACCATTGGAAACGAAAGGGGCAGGCGACAGATGTCTGCCCCTTTCGCATAAAATTTACTGAGAGGATGGAAAGGCTATGGATAAGATTGTTCGAATTGATATGACGGGCAAGAGCTTCAAAGCGGAACCCGTTACGGAGAAATACACGCTATTTGGCGGCAGAGGTCTCATCGCGAAAATTCTCTGTGAAGAAGTTAACCCGACCTGCGACGCCTTGGGCCCGGAGAATAAACTTATTTTCTGTTCGGGATTGCTGGGCGATACACCGGCCCCTTGTTCCGGAAGGCTGTCAATTGGCGGCAAGAGTCCGCTGACGGGTGGCATCAAGGAGGCAAATTCAGGCGGGACCTTTGCCCAGAGACTAGTGTCTCTGGGTCTGAAGGCACTTATCATTGAAGGCCAGCCGAAAGATGACGAGTGGTCGCTGGTGTTTCTCGGCGAGAATACCGTTGAACTGCTGCCTGCAGACAAATACCTGGGAATGAACAATTACGAGCTCACCGAGAACCTGCGGCAGGAATACGGCGACAAAATCAGTATTGCGTCGATCGGCTGTGCCGGCGAGCGTGGCTACCGAAACTCAACCATTCAGATTACCGATCTGGAAGGGCACCCAAGCCGCGCGGCGGCACGCGGTGGCCTCGGTTCGGTGATGGGCTCTAAGAAGATAAAGGCTATCATCATCAAGGCTTCTGGCAAGTACGAAGCGAAGTACCAAGACAAGGCAAAGTTCGTCGAGAAAAACAGGCAGTTTGTGAAAGAGATCATTGCTCACCCGTTTACCGGCCAGGGGCTGCCAGCCTTGGGGACGGCGATGCTCGTCAACCCCATGAACGGCTTGGGGATACTGCCCACAAACAATTTCAGTTCCGGCACCTTCGAATACGCTGAAGACATCAGCGGCGAGAAGATCGCCGAATTACAGGCTACCCGTGGCGGCGTCATGAAACATACCTGCCATCGTGGCTGTATCGTACAGTGCTCGCAGATCTATAATGACGCGAAAGGCGAATATCTAACCTCCGGGTTCGAATACGAAACCATCGGGCTCGTAGGAGCGAACTGCGGCATCCGCGACATCGACCTCATCGCTCAGATTGACAGGATGTGCGACGACCTGGGTGTCGATACCATGGATACGGGCTGTACTATTGGCGTGGCTATGGAAGCGGGAAAAATCCCTTTCGGCGACGGAGCGGGAGCGCTGATGCTGGTGCAGGAGATGAAAGACGGCACCACGTTCGGTAGACTTCTTGGCGATGGTACGGAAAGAGCCGGGAAAGCCTTCGGAGTCAAGAGGATTCCGACTGTAAAAGGCCAGGCAATGGCCGCCTACGACCCACGAGGCCTCAAGGGTACCGGCATTACCTATGCTACGTCGACCATGGGTGCAGATCATACCGCCGGCAACACAATATCCATGCCGGGAAATCCGGCGGACAAGGAAGGCAAGGTGGAGGCGTCGCGCAATTGCCAGGTTGGCTTTGCGCTGCTTGACAACTTGGGTCTCTGCATCTTTGTCGGCGTGGTCTTCGAGAACCCGGACAATATCCAGTGTGTTGCGGATATGGTAGGCGCCAAGTTTGGTGACGAATGGGACATCAACAAACTGATGGGGATTGCCGTGCAGAATCTCTCTCTGGAAAAACAGTTCAACAGGGAGGCGGGCTTTACCTCGCAGGATGATCGCCTGCCCGAGTTCTTCTACCAGGAAGCACTGCCCAACTCAGGCCATGTTTTCGACCTGACGGATGAAGAACTGGACCAGACATTGCCCTTTTGATGACCTTTTAGTGGTACACGCTACTGAAACCGGGGAGGCACCATCCTCCCCTCTTTCACCGGGGTGTTCACGGAAGATAGGGAAAATTCCGTTATTGACTGAGGAGGTTTTATGAAACAACGGTTTCGAATAATTCAAATTCTCATGGTTTGCGTGCTGATGTGGACAGGAACAGCACTGGCAGGACCAACCGGCAACGAATTCACCAATGGCGGGGAGGGAATCAAGGTGGCTACCGTTGGTCCCCCAGGTTTCTATTACCGTTTGTACAATTTTTTCTATAAAACGGAAACCCTTACAGATCGTAACGGGAAAAAACTTCCGGCGGATCTGGATGTATTTGTTTTTGCGCAGGCCCATAGGCCCATATGGGTGACCAACATCAAGATCCTTGGTGGAGATTGGCTACCGAATGTGGTCATTCCGATTGTCTACAACGATTTCAGGGCAGGCAGCACGACCGATTCGCGTGTCTCATTGGGGGATTGTGTCGTAGAGCCTCTTGCAATTGCCTGGCACGGTGAACAATGGGATGCGGTTATCGGTTTGATGGCTTGGGTGCCGGTTGGACATTATGACCCCTACCATTCGGGCGGGGCGGGTAAAGGTTACTGGTCCGGGCAGTTTGACGCCGGCGGCACCTATTATCCTGATAAGGAGAAAACCTGGAGTCTTTCGTGGCTCGGCCGTTACGAAACTCACGGCAAGCAACGCGGTCATGATGTGCGGCTCGGAGATGATTTCCATTTCGAATGGGGCATAGGAAAGGCACTTCCCGCCTCCATGGGAATCGGACCGCTCAAAGCCTTTGAAGTGGGCGTGGTTGGTTATGCCCAGTTCCAGGTTACTGACGACAGGGGAATAGACGCTACCTGGGACAAAGTCCATGACCGGGTTTTTGCCGTTGGACCGGAAATCAGGTTTGCCATTCCACAGTGGAAGACCTTGATCGAAATGAGGACGAACATTGAATTCGGTGCAGTGGATCGTACTGAAGGGATAATGACCAGCTTTAATGTCACCAGGGCATTTTGACGCGACGCAGCGTCTCGGACAAGGAAATGGTCCCGGCAGAATGTCGGGTGCGGGATTGTGTGAAGGATAGTTTGAGGATAGTTTGAGGACTGTTTTGTCGGGTACCACAAAGTTTACTACACCAAATCGGAGAGTTTCGTGAAAAAGAATGATTTTGTTTTCCTCTGTTGTATAGCCGCAGCAATTGCACCGTTCGTGTTGTTCCAGAACGTATTGGATCTCTATGTGGAAACACTGCATTCCCACAAGATAGCCATGAGTTTTCTCCAGTTTGCCCTGTTGGCCACCCTGGGAGAATCCATCGCTCTACGCATAACCCAAGGGGTTTACAACCGCCCCGGCTTCGGGTTGCTGCCGCGGGCGCTGGTGTGGGGGTGCCTCGGCGTGGTTATCAAGATGGCATTCAGCATCTTTGCCGTCGGGACGCCGGAATTCATAGGGCATTACGTCTATCCTCTTCCTGAAAAGGTCATGGCTGGTCCCTTTTCTCTTGCCAAGCTGATGGGGTCCTTCTCCATCAGCGTGACGTTGAATCTACTGTTTGCCCCGGTCTTCATGACCTTCCACAAAATCACCGATATGCACATTCTCCGAAATGGCGGGACATTGAAAGGCTTTTTTCAGCCCATCGATTTCGCCCGCAACCTGCAGGAACTCGACTGGTCGGTGATGTGGGGCTTCGTCTTCAAGAAAACCCTGCCGTTGTTCTGGATTCCGGCCCATACCATCACCTTCCTCCTGCCGCCGAGCTTCCAGATTCTCTTTGCTGCGATGCTCGGCATCGTGCTCGGGGTGTTGTTGGGTGTGGCGGGTCGTAAAACAGTTCAGAAGCCGGCCGCAGCCTGTTCGTAAAACGTGACCAGTCTGCTCGATGCTTTAGTAACAATTTTTTGCTCAAAATACTGTTTCTAGCTTTATCTGCAGCAAAAAACGAAACTTGATTCATGCTTTCATCCCTGGCTCCCTCTTCCGTAACTGCCCTTCCGGAAGAGAAGTCTTCCTCCAACCTTGTGATTCCCTCTTTCGTAAACACCATTAAGGAAGAGGGAGCTTTTTCCGGGACTTCTTATGCAGAGTTCAGATGTAGTTGTCATCATAGCAGTTGAACCAGCATTGCAATAATTATGCGGAGGTATGTAATGCAAGAAAAGTCGATGTATTCCAATCATAGATGGCTTATTCTCCTGGCCGGCAGCGTTGCAATCATGTCTCTCTATGTCAACATGATTGTCTTTGCCCCGATTCTCGGTGATGTTGCCACCACGCTGAAGGTGGATATGGGGATGGCCACGAACCTTATGATGTGTTTTGTTCTTTCCGTGGCGGTAGTTCTAAGCTTTGGCGGTATCGTCTGCGACAAGTACGGAATTACTACTGCCCTTGTTCTTGGCCTGCTCTGCACCTCCCTGCCTGCCGTGCTCATGCCGTGGATCGGGCACAACTATACTGCAGTGTTCGTCGGACGATTGGTCCAGGGAGCCTCGGTTGGTTTCGTTTTCGCAACCATCGGCCCCATCCTGTGCTTATGGTTTCCTCCCAAAGAACAAGGACTCGCTTCCGGTATTTTGTTTGGAGCATTATCAATAGGATCAACCGTAGGGGTTATCGCGTCACCGTTCCTGTTTGCCACTTTCGGAAGTTGGCAGAAAATGGTAGCGATGATGTCGATACCGGGCTGGGTTGCCATAGTCCTGGTGCTTCTTTTCACCAGGAAAGCACCCTCTGCTGAAATTCTTCAAGGTCTTCATGCGGCCATGTCTGCCGGCCCAGGGAGCCTGACTTTCGGTAAAGCCATTACACTTCCCAAAACCTGGCTCATTACAGCAGTGATAATCTGCAATTCGTGGGGCCTTTACTGTCTGTATAACCTTGTCCCGGCTTATCTGGGCGCCCCGGCGCCCATGGGGGTCGGCCTGCCGCCGGTGACCGCGGGTAACCTTTCGCTGGCGCTGACTTCGGTGGGGATATTCGCCCCGTTCATTGGAGGCTTATTCTTTGACAGAATTGCCAAGGGTAATCCTAAGCCGGCTGTCATAATCGGGTTCCTGCTTTCCGGACTGTTTACCTATCTGGTCTTGCAGTCGCCGGTGTTCAGCAATTCCTCCCTGCTTACGGTATGTCTTATGCTTGCAGGGTGGGGCATTCCCTTTATGAATGCCTCGCTGAGCGCAACCATTGCCGTAACCTATCCGCCGAGCATAATCGGCCGCATGATGGGTTTCTGTTTTGGGATCGGTACCTTTGGCGGGGCGCTCGGCCTCTTTCTCGGCGGCATGTCAATCGGCAAGACCGGCAGCTTCTTTACCGCTCTTGCCTTGATTTCCGCAGCTGCCGTGGTCGGTATTGTGCTGATCGCATGCTTCAGGAAAAATCAGCCTGCTGATGCTGGGCAGGTAATGGTCGATGTGACCCCAGGGTAACGGTAGCGGAATAATTCTGCCATTCTCTGAGTGGCGCCCTGTTTTTAGCTTTTCCTCCATATAATGAAATTACCCTCTCCCAAATACTCCCTCTTTGGGAGAGGGTGTTTTTGAGGGTTCCTGTTACGGTTTTCACTTGACTGGTTTCCATCCGGAAACTGCCCAGAGTCCCTTGAGCCAAGGTGTTACCTGGAGGAATTTGTCGTTATGATTATAGACGCCATGGAGAAGAGAATTCTTCACGAGATAAAATATATCGAAAATAGAGTTGAGGAGTTAGCCTCTTTCATGAGGGAGTATTGCCATACTCTCGAGGTATTTCAGCAAAATGAAGCACCATTATCATGGCTTTCTTTGAATTCAACCCATAAAAGGCAGATACTTGATGAAAATGGTTATTTGACGGCAGTCAATGAGCCCTGGCTCCGGATAATGGGATACAAACAAGAAGAGGTAATCGGTAAATGGTTTGGTGATCTTCTCTATCCACCGGATATAACTGTATTCACGAAGGAATTACTCTGTAACGGAAAAATCGGCGAAGTCGATGTGCTTGTACTGCGAATGAAGCGTAATGATGGCACCCTTGTAGGGGTAACTTTTAAGGCCATAATTGGTTTTGATGATTACGGAATCTTTCGCAGGATATTTTGTGAAGTAGAAGACATTACGAAATTCATACGATTTGACGCTTCATTCCAACGTACAGAGGTGGTCCCCAAAATTCGGACAGTGAAGTAAGGTGTAGAGCCAGAAACTGTCGAAGGAGGAACACCCATGAGCAAAACGAAACGGAAACGGTACTCAGCAGAATTCATTTCAAAAAGTTATGCATACGTACGCTTCTGCAGACTTTCGCAATGACACTTGTTCCCAGATTTTTGCTAAAAAGCCTGGAAACGGTTCCCACCAGACCTTCCCACTGTAATCTTTCTCATCTTTAACCGCGCTTCAATCACAAAATCCTCGACGTAGCCCTGCTACGCCTGCGGTTTTGCTCAATCAACACGTCTACATCTGACATGAATTCGGGCGCGCTCTCTCGTAACGTTATTTACGGATAAGCTCGTAGTCTATCGTAAAAGCATCCGGGAACGATGGTACTAAGATAATTATGAAAATTCGAAAAAAAGTTTTATAACAATCGAATTCCTTGGGATCAATCGGGATTGGTATTGATGAAACTTTTTTTCCGGTTCGTCGCAATAATCAAAATTACGCTCCAGGTTTTGTGTTGACAAAGCACTACAGACTTTTCAGAATGGATACGTTGCGTTATATACGGGTAAAGGAGAAGTCATTGCCAGAAAATAAACCGACCTTGATGCAAGGTAACGAGGCCATGGCCCGCGGCTTGGTAGAAAACGGCTGTGTTGTGGCTGCCTCCTACCCAGGAACTCCCGCTTCCGAGATACTGTCTTCCATTGATACCTGGCTGAAAACCGAGGGAGTGACCATGCACGTGGAGTGGGCGGTCAACGAGAAAGTGGCATTCGAGATCGCCTATGCCGCCAGTCAGTGCGGGCTGCGCGCTGTCACCGCCATGAAACAGGTGGGGTTGAATGTTGCGTCCGACCCGTTAATGAGCGCCGCCTATCTCGGTACAATTGGTGGTTTCGTGGTTATCAGCGCCGATGACCCTGGCCCTCATTCCTCGCAGACCGAGCAGGACTCCCGTCTGGTAGCCATGCAGGCGAAACTGCCGGTGCTCGACCCATCGTCGCCGGCTGAGGCGCGCGAGTTGGTCGGTTGCGCCTTGCGAATGTCGGAGAAATTCGAACTGCCGGTCATGCTCCGTCCTACCACCCGCGTTTGCCATGCCTGCCAGGACATAACGCCCGTTCCTGTGGAGTATCTGGAACGTAAGGCTGATTTTTGCAAGGATCCGCAACGCTGGGCGGCCACCCCAAAGTTCCGATATGAATTGCACGTCGAGCTCAACCGGAAATTGTCCAGGATTGCCGCCTACGCCCCGACCGCCCCCCGCCGTCTGAATCCCTCCACAGTGAGCCGTCGGGCAGTCGTCGCCTCTGGCGTGTCGGCGGCCCATGCGAAAGAGGTGATCAGCGCCTCCGGTTTGCAGGATGCCTTTGTCTTCTATCAGGTATTCCAACCCTATCCTCTGCACAGTGATTTTGTGGATGAGGTTCGGGCCGCTTACGACGAGGTACTGGTACTGGAGGAAACCACCGGCGTGATCGAGATGCAACTTCGTGACTACCGGCGGGTGCAGGGCAAGCTTTCCGGGGCCGTGCCCGAGGCGGGGGAACTGCTGCCTGAGGTGATCGAGCGGATCCTGTGCGAATTTGCCGGCCGACCGGCTTCCGATTTGCCCGAGGCAGCGCCTGCGGGCGGGAAACGTCCGACTCTCTGCGCCGGCTGTCCCCATCGAGCCAGCTTCTATGCCATCAAAAAGGCTGTTCCTCAAGGGATCTATCCCAGCGATATTGGCTGTTATACTTTGGGTGTCAATTTGGGAGCAGTGGACACGGTACTTTGCATGGGAGCCGCCATTGGCCAGGCCGCCGGATTCTATCAGGCCTACCGGGTCACCGGCCACCAGCGCGACATCGTAGCCACGGTTGGCGACTCGACCTTTTTCCATGCCGGTATTCCCCCCTTGATCGATGCTGTTGTCCAGGGTGCTCGCTTTGTGCTGGTTATATTGGATAACACCACCACCGCTATGACCGGCAATCAGCCGACCCCCGCCAAGGGTACGCCTTCCGGTAAAGCGGTCGATATCTCGTCCATCGTGGCCGGTTGCGGCGTTGAGTTCTGTCGAAGCGCCGACCCGCTTGATCTGCCTACCTTTACCTCCCTGCTCAAAGAGGCGCTGGTCTTTTCTCGTGAACAAGGTGTCGCGGTGGTGATCGCCAAGAGCCCATGTCTGGTGGACAAAAGCATCCGCCATGCCAAACGGCCCCAGGCACTTGTGGATTCAAACTGTACGGGCTGCAAGTACTGCACCGGCCAGTTCGAATGTCCGGCCCTGGTCTACGACGAGATCAGTCGTAAGGTTACGGTTGACGTTATGATCTGCAGCGGGTGCGGGGTATGCCTGGATGTCTGTCCGCTGAAGGCCATCAAGCTTGTGGAGGGACAGCCATGATTTCACAGCAGTTGCTCATTTCCGGTGTGGGGGGGCAGGGCATTCTCTTCATAGCCCGGCTACTCGCTGAAATCGCCATCGCCAAAGGTTTGCCGGTACTTACCTCCGAGACCCACGGCATGGCCCAGCGTGGCGGCATCGTTATCTCGCATCTCAAGGTAGGTGATTTCTCCAGTCCCTTGGTTCGTCCCGGTCAGGCTGACGGCCTGATCGTGCTCAAATCAGGTAATGTTGCGCTGCATCGATCATTTTTACAGTCGGGTGGCTGGATTGCCGCCAACGGCACCAAGTCTGTTTCCGTGTCCGGAGAAATGGAAATGACAACGATTGATGCCGACACGATCGCCCTGAAACTCGGCAACCCGCGGGCGCTGAATCTGGTTGTTCTCGGTCATGCCCTATCAACCAGCCGTTTGTTCTGCACGACAGAGGAGGTGGCGGAGATCCTCCTTCACAAGCTACATGGAAAGCCTGCCTTGTTGGAAGGGGCGCTAACGGCCCTTAACGCCGGAACTACCAATTTCCCACGGAGTTGATACCGAATGTTGAAATATTATCCCCCCAAGATCGCCAAACCTGAAGAACTACCTGCGCACCAACTCGCTGGCCTGCAATGGACCGTGCGACATGCCTTTGAGCATTCACCCTTCTACCGCGAACGACTGACATCGGCCGGGATCGGTCCGGATGACATTACCAGTCTGGGTGACCTGCACCGCCTTCCTTTCATAACAGCAGATGACCTGGCGGCCGGCTATCCTTTTGCCCTGCGAGCGGCTGATTTTGGTGACCTGGTACGGATCCACGCTTCGTCGGGCACAACCGGCAAACGCAAAGTACTCTGTTATACCCATAAGGATATCGAGGACTGGCAGGATATGTTTGCCCGCTGTTATGAGCTGGCCGGTCTGACTCGCCAGGATCGGGTGCAGATTGCGGTGGGATATGGCCTCTGGACCGCCGGGATCGGATTTCAGCAAGCCTGTGAACGTTTCGGCGCTCTTGCGGTGCCTGTTGGTCCCGGGAATCTGGAGCTGCAAACCACCTTTCTGATTGATCTGCAGTCCACCGTCTTCTGCTGTACAGCATCCATGGGAATATTGCTGGCGGAAGAGGTGCAGCGCCGGGGATTGCGGGACAAGCTCAGCCTGAAAAAGATTATTCTTGGAGCCGAACGGTCAAGCAGCACCATGCTCGACACCATGCGCGACTACCTCGGCATCGAAGAAATCTATGACATCACCGGTCTTACCGAGGTCTATGGTCCCGGTACCGGGCTATCATGCCGCGAGAATAACGGCATCCACTATTGGGCCGACTATTATATCCTCGAAGTACTCAATCCGCGCACCTTGGAGCCGGTCGCCCCCGGTGAAATCGGTGAAATGGTCTTTACTACACTGTGCAAAGAGGGTGCGCCTCTGATCCGCTATCGCTCCCGCGATCTCACCCGGCTCATGGAGGGGGCGTGTCCCTGCGGCTGCTTTCTGCCGCGCCATGACCGCATCCTGGGACGTTCGGACGATGTGGTCATCTTCCGAGGTGTCAATATCTATCCCGGCCAGGTTGATGAGGTCTTGCACCGGGTACGGGGAATCGGCAGCGAATATCAACTGCTTCTCGATCATGCCCCGGACGGACGGGATTGTATGCTGATACGCGTGGAGCGGGTGAGCAACGGCGATAATCAACCGGATGAACAGGTTGTGAAACAGATTGTGGCGGGTATCAAGCATACCATGCTGGTGTCATGTAACGTAGAATTGCTGGAGCCAAGGACACTGCCGAGATCGGAAGGGAAGACAAAAAGGATCTTCGACAAGCGCACATTCGAGTGATTTTGCGGCTACATGTGAGCCCGTCGTCTGGTACGGCTGGAAGGAGAGCGTAATTTGACGGTAGCTTTATCGGAATATCGTAGAAGTAAGAATTGTGGACACTATGCCCATGGAATAGTGTCCAGTGCGCCTGCTATTAGATGTTGATCCATGTTGTCCATGTTACAAATTTGGGTGCAATAGTAAGTCCTTAGTTTCACCGGGTATAGTAAGCGATTCCATTTTGCATCCGATAAATGCCTGCCTTTTGAACCGCAATGGTAATTTTCAGCCTTTTAATTCCGGTTCTTTTAGCCCCTGACTGCGTTATCGGTCCTCGCCAGGTTACCAACGCCTTACCTCGCCTTGCCAGGAGCCCTTCTCAGAGAATTAACCAGCATGGGACACTAGCCAGGGTAAACGATCTGGTATTGTCACGAGTTTGCTCGTAATCAAGTAATTGCGATTATTTCTATTCTTTGAAAACACTTTTCTATTTTATGCTGACCCTGGCCTGTTTCTTTCTGCTAAAGAACTGCCTGAAGAAGTTGCAAATTCCTGCCCATTCAACTCCATTCCATTCTTTTGCTGACCAATTATCCTGCAACTTGGCATGACTGACTAGTTACTAGCTGTCCATCCCTGTGGGCACTTGTTTTGCGAGTAGTTCTCCACCGTATCATGAGTGAATGCCTAATGTTCTCCAATAAAACAGGCAGGGACAGATGAGACATTCGTGAGACATATGTCGCATGCCTCATGGTGAGTCCGTTTGATTATTAAACAGTTTGTGAGGGTTGAAGAGATAAAATAAGAGTTCATCTTTTTGCTTTGGGCAAAAAAACCAGTAGTTATCGATTGTTAGGTATTGATATGGAAGTCCACGAATCATTTGGTACGAGAGTTGCCATAGGTAATGCATAAAAAGGTGTTCTATTAAATATTGAAAACAGAATATTGAAAACAGCTGCGAGCAAATATAGGAGCCATGTCATTCCACCACATCATGGTGATGGGGTGGTGAAAAACCTCCCTCTTTCACCACCCATTTTTTCATTTAAGGTGCCGCAGGCAATTTGGGCCGTAATCCTAAACAGGCCATCAATAAGATGGGAATTCTATCAAAGAAAGGAGCGTTAGTTGTAAAGCTGAATGGCAAAGTTTAGCAGGATGAAGGCGGGGCATCGGTAGTACCTCGCAATGAGATTAGCTGTGGAATGGAAGACGCAGAAACAATTCAATTGAACAGGGGGTTTTTTATGAGTTTGCTTCAGAAAAGAGTATCTTTTGCCGTTATCATCGCGGCCCTGGCCAGTACTTTCCTGGTGGGTGTTTCAAGTAAAGCGGATGCGGGGATTATTCCGTATAGCGTCATTGCTCCCCATGAATACCAGCTGCCGGTAGGTAAAGAAATCCCGAAGGACGGCATTAATTTATTGCTCTCCTACAACACATTTAGAGACGAAGGAAAAGCGTGGGACGGCGAGAGCGGATCACGGAACATGTTCGCGAATATTAACAAGTTTGTTCACATTTTTAATATTGACGGGCTGGATAATTTCGGCTTCCTGTGGGAAGGCGTGCTCGGATTCGGAAGTGTTCAATTGAAGGACAACTTCAGCGAAACCGGAATGATTGATGGACAGACCGGACTCGTGGGCTGGTGGAAGCCGACCAAGAACTGGACTAACGTTCTGGAGTACTGGCTCTATCTGCCGATCGGCTCCGATAACCTGTCCGGGCATTCCTGGAATCACAGCATCGCTTACATGACCAATTACGTTCTTGGTAACTTTATCTTTGACGGCGACTTCGGCTACAAGTTTATGGGTGACTACAAGGATGGTGGCAATGATCTGGAGCAGGGCAACACATTTTTCGTCAATACCGTCTTTACCTACCATATCATGAATCAGATCGAGCCGTTCTTCAAGCTTGACTACCAGAATACGGAAAGTGGAAAAGACAGAGCGGCCGGAGTTGATACTCCGGGTCAGTCCGAGCTTGCATGGGGTCTCGGCAACCAGTTCAAAATAAGCGACAGACTGAACCTTGCCGTTTGGTATGAAGCAGGTATTACGGGCAGAAATACCACCAAGACGAACGCCGGTTATTGCAGGTTCATCTGGTCTTTCTAGTTGCACGACGGTCAGCCTTCAGTAGTATGCTTGAAGCCTGCGACCAGAAAAGCAACCGTGATATGGTGGGGGAAGATGTTCCTGAGAGACCAAGATTGCGAACAGAGAGTAAACTGATTTCAGGTTTCCAGGCGTTGCCACCGACAACGCACATATTATCCACATAAAGGAGAGTTAGCATGAAAGCAGCAAAATGGTACGCAAAAAAAGACATCCGTGTTGAAAATGTTCCCGAGCCATCCGCACCGAAGCCGGGTGAAGTAAAAATCAAGGTTGCCTGGTGTGGCATCTGCGGATCCGATTTGCATGAATATCTCGCCGGCCCGATCTTCATTCCTACATCACCCCATCCCCTGACTGGCGCCCAGGCCCCTCTTATTCTTGGTCATGAGTTTACCGGTACCGTTGTGGAAGTCGGCGCTGGTGTGACAGCTGTCAAGGTCGGTGATCTGGTTGCTCCGGATGCCTGCCAGCATTGCGGTATTTGCGGACCCTGCAGGGAAGGCAGATACAACGTGTGTGAGAAGTTGGCATTCACCGGTCTGATGGCTGATGGTGCTTTCGCGGAATATGTCAATGTGCCGGCGCAACTGTGTTATGTATTGCCGGCGGGTTTTGACTTGCAGGCAGGCTCTCTCATTGAGCCGCTTGCCACCGGCTTCAAAGCCGTCAGGCTAGCCGGTTCGATATTGGGACAATCTGTTGTTGTCTTTGGCGCCGGCACCATCGGTCTTGGAACGCTCATGTGTGCCAAGGCTGCCGGTGCTTCCCAGGTTATCGTTGTCGAAATGTCTGCAGCCCGCAAGAAACTGGCTAAAG